>JARYLI010000001.1:191277-315405 GCA_029907715.1 Methanothrix sp. | reverse complement strand
TCACAGCAAGATTCTGCTCGCCCAGCTCGACGCTTCTCTGGAGATACCTTATCGCGACATCGAACCTCTCGCCGAGCTCCTCCTGCCAGTCGCCTCTCAGGATCCTGAAGTACTGGAACTCACCTGTCGCATCCGCCCATCTCACTTCAAGCTCCTCGACTCTGATCGGCCTCTCCTGGATGTTCACGGCATTCACGAACTCCTTCAGGACATCCTCCTCCCCCTCGGCGACGATCCTCACATCATATGGTTCCACGTTCTGGACAATGCCGGAAACGCCGAGCCTCCTGGCGATGTTCTGGACAGCATCCCGGTAGCCGACCCTCTGGACGTCCCCCTTAGCGATGATCTCAACACGACGCATATCAGTCACGCATCTTGTCGCTGTTCATACAAATAACTGATCGCACTGGACAGGTCAGATGCAGCTGCCCCCGAGCTCCCTTATTGCCCTCTTGATCTCCGCAATCTCTCCCTCGATCCGGGCGAACCGTTTGTCCATGTGCTCACGGAGATCGGATCTCATCCCTCGAAGCTCCTCGATAGTCTCGTCCTGCTTCTCCAGCATCGCATCTTGTTTCTCGAGCATCTGATCTTGTTTCTCGAGCATCTGATCCTGCTTCTCGAGCATCATCCTTCCAATGGACAGGTTCCCCCTGCCCACAGCAAGATTCTGCTCGCCCAGCTCGATGCTTCTCTGGAGATACCTTATCGCGACATCGAACCTCTCGCCGAGCTCTTCCTGCCAGTCGCCTCTCAGGATCCTGAAGTACTGGAACTCACCTGTCGCATCCGCCCATCTCACTTCAAGCTCCTCGACTCTGATCGGCCTCTCCTGGATGTTCACGGCATTCACGAACTCCTTCAGGACATCCTCCTCCCCCTCGGCGACGATCCTCACATCATATGGTTCCACGTTCTGGACAATGCCGGAAACGCCGAGCCTCCTGGCGATGTTCTGGACCGCATCCCGGTAGCCGACCCTCTGGACGTCCCCCTTAGCGATGATCTCAACACGACGCATATCTATCACACATATTCTAGCTCTTCATACAAATAGCTGACCTGAGGCGTCTGAGCAAGCTCCATGAGCGCGCTCAGTCCGTAAGCTCCTTTATCGTGCAGTCTCGTGCTGAAGCTTCAACGAAGTATAACGATCACGAAGATCCCTGAGCGCCCCGCCCCAGTCGATCCCGGGCTTCCGCTCTGGCCCCCTTTGCATTCTTTTCCAGAAAAAACTCCACAAAGTCCAGCTCCTCTTCGAAGCACAGAGGAACAGCTGCTCGATCATCTCCTTCAGGGCCTGAAGGTCTCCCTCCTCTGCGTCCGGATCCAAATCTTCCCAGAAGACCAGATCGCTGTAAGCATCCCTTTCCACCATCCTATCTGGTATGCCGATTCAGACAGATGGTACAAGCATCGCGCTCAGACGCAGCTGCCCCCGAGCTCCCTTATCACCCTCTTGATCTCAGCGATCTCTCCCTCGATCCGGGCGAACCTCTTCTCCATGTGCTCCTTGAGATCAGACCTCACTCCCCTGAGCTCCTCCACAGTCTCGTCCTGTTTCTCGAGCATCGCATCCTGCTTTTCAAGCATTCGATCCTGCTTCTCGAGCATGAGATCCTGCTTTTCAAGCATGCGGTCCTGTTTCTCGAGCATCTGATCCTGTTTTGCTTCTATTCTCAGGATTGACTCGACGCCCTTGGAGAGCTGGATGGCCTGAAACCTTATGGCGAATCTGGTGAGCTTCTCGACACGACCATCGTACTCCTCGAAGGATATGTCTGAGACTTCAGCAGCCTTCGGCCAGCTGGATCTGATGAATGCCATGAAGGACGAAACCTGCCTATCATCTCCCTCGAAGAGGACCCCGACAAGCTGGAGACCATTCTCCCTGAGATTCCGCGCGGAGAAACCATCCATGCACAGGCCGTCGGCCTCGGAAAAAAGATGGTTGCGGTAACCCACTCCGTGAACCCTCTGGCCCCGTATCAGCGCCCTTACCTTCATCGTGATTATCACTTCATAGATCCTATTAATATGTGTTCCGGAAGACGCCCGAAGAGCAGGACGATTCCCTGGGCTTAGAGCAAGAATGCCGGAAAGTTATGCTGGCACCTTCAACCTGTGAACAGCCAGCGAACTCTCCCGCACTCTAAGAAAATATCCCGGACAAAAATATCAGTCCTGCTGGGGTATGCTCCTCCAATCTCTGAACGGTTTTCCCCTACCTCAGGAGGTTCTGCAAAGCCACAGCTCAGGCTGAGCCTTACGGCTTCTGCTCAGCCACGCCGCTCTTCAGCGAGCACATTCAGCACCTCCTTTCTGAAGGTATCAAAGTCGTTTAGATGCCCGGTCACCATCTCATAGACTATCCGATCATCCACGTACCCGTATCTGCGAACCAGTATGTTGCGGAATCCCTTCATCCGCTTCGCTCTCTCCACCACCTCTCTGGAGAGAACCCCAGAACTTGCGAGCTTTTCAAACAGGTCCTCATCTGCTGCCAGTCCCAGCCTGAGGCATGCAACCAGAATGAGCTATATAGAATAGTCTCGATCGAGATCTGGAGAAGACGCTCACATGCTCTCCTTTTCCCGATCCTCATACAATCCTCGAAGCTTGCAGGCGCGATCTCTCGCATCTCGCCCGGATATCCCTCAAGCTCATCGATCTTCGCGAGTACCCGCTCACGGTCCAGCACGCGCGGCCTCCTCCAGGTACTCACGGTATATGTGCTTGAAGTCCTCGTACGCCTGAGCGGTCCGGAAGGCGAACTCGTAGAGCTCATCGATCTCCCTGCAGAAGCGCACCCACCACATGCGACACCCTCTGTTACTCTCCTGTGCGCTGCTCCTCTCTTCTGAGAGCCACCCTCAGGAATGCTGCGAATACGCCGAGCATCAGCCCGAGCATGCCTGCGACAATGACGATGAGGGCCCTTCGGGGCTTTACAGGTTCGGCGGGCTCAACCGGAGCATCCACGATTTCCACGGGTTTCATGAGCCTGAGCTGCTTCTGGAGATTCATGGAACGATCCATCAGGCTCAGCCGCTGAGATTCCGCATTCTGCAGGTAATCCAGCTTGTATGAAAGCAACAGGTTCTTCTCCAGCTGAGATACGCCCGTGGCGCCCTCGATCTCCTTCATCGCCTGGTGAGTCTGGTTGATGCTCTCCTCCACAGAATCCAGAAGCTGGTTGGTGGCTGAGAGCTGCTCCAGCAGGAGACCCCTCTGCTCAGTGTAGCTCTGGTTGCTCCTGTCTTCGAATAAGCTGACCATCTCCCGCAGGATCCGCTTCCCCTCTTCTGGATCCGTGGTCTCCATGGAGATGCTGAGTAGGCGGTCTGAACCCTTAACAGGCTCAATCCTAATCCTATCCTTAAATTCGGCGAGCTCGCCAGGAGAGAGGCTGAGGTTGAGCCGGGAGAGAAGGTCGAGAACAAACGCATCACTCGTCAGGATCTCAGATGCCCCAGACTGAGTCGTGTATACCGGATCCCCGAAGTTCCCGAGAGCGACGAGGCACGATGCCCTGTAGACCGATGGCATCATGATGCTCACCGCGCCTGCAGCCACCACCGCGATCAGGAAAATGCCCACTACCAGGAACCTGTTCTCCCACAGCACACGGATTATGTCACGCAGATCTATCTCGTCATCCATTCTCTCATCCATTCAGACCACCATCAGAGGTACGCATAAATGCTCAGCATCGCCACCACAGCCTCCACACCCTTGTTAAGTTTATGCAACTTTGCCAATATGTTCCACATGCATCCTGTCTTGCATATTATGACCATAAATAATCTCCATCAGCGCTTTTTTTATTGTGTCTCTCCCAGCTTCCTTCTTGACAACATCTTTCAGAATCTCCAGCCTGTTTTGCAATACGTCTTTAGGCAGACTGTTGCCCATCTTAGCGATGTATATCTGCCTGTGTGTGGTGGCAGATACACCCTCTTCCGCAGTAAGCAGATCTTCGCGCAGCCTTTCGCCTGGTCTGATTCCGGTAAAGACTATCGGTATATCCCTGTCTGGCTCGAGACCATGGAATCGTATCAATTCTCTTGCTATATCCAGGATCTTTACCGGTTTGCCCATATCGAGAACGAAAACCTCTCCGGTTCTGCCCATAGCTCCAGCTTGAAGAACGAGCAGGACTGCCTCAGGTATGGTCATGAAGTAACGCTCCATATCCGGATGAGTAACCGTCACAGGACCTCCACGACGTATCTGTTCTATAAAAGTGGGAATCACACTTCCACGGCTACCAAGCACATTTCCAAACCTGACAGCTATACAGCGGGTGGTTTTTCCGTTTCCTGAAGTCAACGTGACTACTTCAGCAACGCGTTTTGTCATTCCCATTATCGAGACAGGATTGACTGCTTTGTCCGTGGAGATCAGCACAAATGCCTCCGCACCCGCTTTATGCGTCTCTTCTATCAAAACTTTCGTGCCAAAAACGTTTGTTTTTACAGCCTCTTCGGGATAGGCCTCCATCATTGGCACATGTTTGTAAGCAGCCGCATGAAAGACAACCTCAGGATGTTCCCTCTGAAAGACTGAGTGCATTTTATCTCTGTCGCGTATATCACCCACAATTATTTTAATTGTCCTGTCTGGAAATAAATTCCTGAGGTTATTCTCAAGATTGAATAGACCGGTCTCATCAAAATCCAGCGCCAAAAGCTCAGTTGGCTGAAACCTTAGCACCTGCCTGCAGAGCTCAGAGCCTATCGATCCTGCAGCACCAGTCACAAGGACCTTCTTTCCCTTCAAAAAGTGCTCAACAGCTTTGAGATCTACAGAGACAGGCTCACGTGGTAGAACATCTTCCGGCCGCACCTCTCGGATATCTGAGACTCTTAATTGTCCTGCATAAAGTTCGCTAAGGAATGGAACAGTTTTGATATCAGTTATCCCACTTCTTCTGGCGACATCAACCGTCTTCTTGATCACCCGAGATGGTGCTGAGGGCATGGCTATCAGAACCGTCTCGACACTGTGTAATTTGACGATTGCAGGAAGACTGCTTATCGGTCCGAGAACAGGAACACCATGGATGGAAAGCCCCTGCTTATTCTGGTCGTCATCAAGAAAGCCAACTGGCCAATAAATGACACCACCATCCTGCAAGAGAGCTCGAACGACCATTTCCCCGGCTGTTCCGGCACCAACAATAATGGCTCTTCGGCTGTTTGGAGGTGATGTCCGCAAGGATCGCAAAAATCGAACGCTTCGCTTCCCAAGGCGAACTCCCATCATCCCAATAAGCGTGAAAGCAAAATCAATAACAATTACAGACCTTGGAAATCCAGACAGGGCTGTCCACGTGCGAAACATGAAAAGCATAGCGGCGAGAGATAGCGACGCGACAGCAGAAGCAAAAGCTGTATTCAACAACTCTTCAAGACCTATATGTCTCCAGATGAAACGGTAAATGCGAAAGACATGGAAGATAGAAAGCTTGATTAATAGCACAAGCGGCAGAGTCAGAGTCATCATGTTATAATACTTTTGAGGTATTGCTCCATCGAATCTAGACCAAAAAGCCATATACATTGAAATTATAATCAAAATTGAATCAACTAAGGTAAATGCTGCCTTTCGATGATATCCGACCCACCTGTAACAGCCGCTGAGAATATGGTTCAGGCTTTTAGCAGGGATCTCACGCATCTGCTCAATACCTCCACTACTTCATCCACCTCATCTTCAGAGAGATTGCTGTGAAATGGCAGCGCCATGGTCCTGCCAGCGACAGATTCTGTGACAGGCAGCATCCCTTCATGTGTGCCCAAAAGCTCACGAATGTATCCCTGCAGATGCACCGGAGAGAAGTAGCCCCTGGAGGGGATACCCTCCCTCATCATGGCCTGCATGACCGCATCCCGGCTCAGCCCTTCAGACAGTGTGATTGTGTACACAAACCAGCTCTTCCGCACATTTGGTCTAACAGCAGGCGTTCGTACCCACTCCAGACCTGAGAGTCGACTGGTGTACATTCGGGCAACACGCTCCCTTTTGGCCAGTATATCCTCCAAACGCCTGAGCTGTGAGATACCAAGAGCTGCAGACATCTCAGTCATTCGATAATTGTAGCCCAGGCGTTCGTGCTCAAGCCAAGATCCCATCTCCCCCCTCCCCTGGTTGCGCAGGCTACGGCAAATTTTAGCAATATTTGGATTGTTGGTTACAATCATACCCCCCTCGCCTGTTGTGATTTGCTTGTTTGGATAGAATGCAAACGCTGCAGCATCGCCGAATTGTCCAAGGCTTTTATCGTTGTATCTAGCACCGAGGGCCTCGCATGAATCGTCTATAACCCTGAGATCGTAATCCATGGAGATTCTCATTAGAGCGTCCCAGTCAGCCGGATGGCCGAAGACGTCAACCGCCATGATTGCCTTTGTCAGGGGTGTGATCTTCTGCTCAAGATCTTCGGGATCCAAATTGTATGTGTCCGGTTCGATATCCACGAACACCGGCTTAGCCCCTTCATAGAGAATGGCATTGACGCTTGCGATAAATGTGAATGATGGAACAAGGACCTCATCTCCAGGTCCGATACCGAGGGATTTGACGATAAGATGCAAAGCAGCCGTACCTGAGCTTACTGCAACTGCATGGTCTGTGCCTGTGTACTCTGCGATTAACCTCTCGAACTCCTCTGTCTTAGGGCCGAGGGCTAAACGACCAGATCTCACGACATTTGCTACTACCTCAACATCATCTTCTGTAATATCAGGCGCGGACATTGGTACACGTTCCTGCATCTAGATCATCACATCCTGTAGCCTTTTATTTTTATATATAGCATAAAATGCTGTGGAAGTTTTAAATGATTTTCTCGGCCTCAGTTTGAGCACCTCTGATAATCCTTGCTGGAACGCCTGCAACAGTGGTATAGCTTGGAACATCTTGTATGACCACCCCTCCAGCGCCCACGCTGGCCCATTCTCCGACATGTATGCCTGGAATTATAACGCCTCCGATTCCAACAAAGCTTCCAATTCCTAAGAAAATATTTCCACCCAGATTAACTCCTGGTGCAACATGTACAAAATCACCCAATGTGCAGTCGTGGTCGATAGTCGCTCCAGTATTGATTATGCAATGAGCACCGATACGAACATTTGGCTGAATCATCGCTCCAGCAAGAACGATAGTTCCTGGCCCAAGCTGTACAGAGCTGTGAACCCAAGCCCGAGGATGCACAGCGGTTATCCACCTCCAGCCTTTGAGAAGATGAGCCAAACGTAATCGCATACGGTTATCTCCCACAGCAATGACACCAGCAGAACCGCTACCGCTAATCTTGGCTCCTTCGCTGACAGGACCCACTATTTTAATGCCAAGTATCTCATCTCCCCACTTTTCGGACCGGTCGTCGAAAATTCCCTCTATAGTCATACCTAGCTCAAGCAGTGTTCCAACAACAACTTTCGCATGCCCGCCACCTCCAAAAACATAGATCTTCATCGTCTTTCACCTGCAAACCGTGGCATAGTCTCATGCCCAGGAAAAGAGACGCCTTCTCTCTTAAGAACCATCCAAATAGTAAGAGCAAGTATTCTAAGATCTAGCCATAGATTGTGGTTATCCACGTACCAAATATCTAACCTGAACTTCTCTTCCCAGTCAAGCATATTACGCCCATGGACAAGGGCCCACCCCGTAATTCCAGGCTTTACTTCATGTCTGCGTGCCTGCTCGGCTGTATATAATGGAATATACTCCATCAGAAGAGGCCGTGGGCCCACCAGGCTCATATCGCCTCTCAAAACGTTCCAGAGTTCTGGGATCTCATCCAAACTTAGCCTTCGAATTTGTCTTCCAATCCATGTGATGCGCTGCTCATCAGGAAGCAGGTTGCCCTGAGCATCTCGCAGTTCGAGCATGGTCCGAAACTTGTACATCACAAAGGGCCTGCCGTGTAGACCCGGCCTTACCTGCCGGAATATAACAGGAGAGCCCATCGTTAAACGGATCAGTATGGCTACTATAAGCGCAAATGGAGCTAAAAGCAAGAGCAATAAAGATGCTCCTACCAGGTCAAATATTCTTTTGAGAGCTTGAGATCTCATGAGCCTCCCATATTTGCTAATATCAGCTGCTGTCATCTCCCGCTGTGCTCCATGCCCATATATATGAGCACCATGAATAATATAGTCCATATCTCCGGCACCTTCGGCCGCCCGGGCTTGTGCATGTCCCATCCCAGAAGACCGACCTCCGGAGCCTTGCGGATCCACTTCCACGTCGCTATCCATGTCGCTGCAACGCTGACAGGAACGCTGATGTAAAGCACTTCCTCCATCCTGCTCGATTGTGCCTTCTTATGAAAACATATCAAGGTTTCGATGCTTTGCTCCTGAAGATCACAAAGCAAAACCATCCTAATGACCAGGTACCCAAAATGAATGATGCTTTTGGGAGAATGAAAGGAGAGGCTGATCCGGTACAGGGAGAAGATGAACCAAATTGAGATCGCTGAGATCATTCCCCATGCACCTCAGAGATATGCGGGGTCTTTTACACGCCTCCAACATCATCAACTCTTCCATGGATCCGACAGCCATGCTTCTGAGATATCCCCGGCAGATGGAGTACGATCACACCAACATCAGGTCTCGAGGAGATCGGAGATCTGAAAAGATCTCGCCCAGCAGCTGAGGATGTGCAACGGCCTGAGAAACCACCTGTTTCAGAGATACGACAGGCTGGTTAGAAGCTCACGCTTGATTCAGCTGATGAAGTGAAGAAAAACTTAGCTCATGGAGATCGTGTAGGGCTACCTCCAATGATAACCATTGAGGAGATCAGAAGGGATCTGCATGAAGAAGCACGAGGCTCTCATATATGATGTCACTCCGAGTTCAGGAAGCTCGGATTGGATGTTGCAGTGATAACCAGGAGCACGGAGGAGATGAACCTCGATCTCCTCCGCAGCCTCACAGGCATTGCCAGGCCTCTGTACGAGGATCTTCGAGATTATGCCACTCATGCTCAGGGCATCCGTGATGAGCGATTACGTGGTGCTCTCCGGAGATGAGCCCGAGATCCCGGGCGCTTCTACACGCACAGAAAGCCCTGGGACGACCAGAAGCTCAGATCCTGAGGGATACCTCGAGAGCTGCAGGGAGAGCATTGAGTCAATCAGATCGGTGCTTCAGCGGAACCTGTAGATCCTGGCGCCTCTGTCGTAGATGAGATCGTAATGCTCTGGAGAGAAGCTCATGTTCACCCTGGGATACGGCCCGTGATGCTCCGCAAACGGCGGCACATACCCAGGACTCCTGATGGAGACGCTCGAGACGTAGACGAGCACATTCCTGCGCCCGAGATTTTCAATGGCATCCAAAGCGGCGGGATCGTTCGGATCTCTTATCACCATATCCGGCAGGGAGTAGCTGAAACCCCCCGTGAACCTCCCCCTCGCGACCCGGATGCCTGTGATGGGGTATATCCAGGCACCAGTCTCGTCGAGGTTCACGACCACCGCATCGCTCAGGTTCTGCGCCTGGATCCACCGTATCGCCTCGTAATCCTCGCGCGGCATACCCCAGGATCCGGCGTAGCTCTCCAGCACAACCATCATCGAGATGACGCCTAGAATGATCAGGGAGAGATGAACCGCCCGTCTGAGCCTGAGATCTCCATCAATCCTCGCAAGCGCCAGCGCGCCCAGAATGCTCAGCGGCAGGTACAGCTCCAGGAGAAGCCTGTCAGGGGTTCCGATGAAGCTCAGTGGGCCGGAATCCGCGAGGAGAACCACTGCGATCACAGCAGCAGCCCAAGAAAGAGCCATCCGATCCAGACGATCATCCCTCAGTAGCGCGACGAGAGAGCCGAGAAGCGCCAGGATCGCCGGGTACCAGCGGGCGACGAAATCGCTCGCCTGGATCCTGTCGCTGAGGACAGATATCAGGTAATCGGGAGGATGCGGTATGAGATAAAGAGCAACTGCAGCCACCCCGGAGACGAGCAGGATCTGCTGGTGAATCCTCCTGAACCGGCGGAGGTTCGATGCTGCAGCCCATGATGAGAGAACGGCGATGGCGATGGCGAGCACCCGCGCGTGTGCGAGCAGCGCGCCCAGAAGCATGAAGGGCAGAGCCCGCATCTCAGCAATGCAGGAGAGAACGGACGCGACGAGGAGCATCTCCGCGGTCGCTGTCGGATAACCTCCCCAGATGAGATGGCTGTAGTGCGCCGGAAAGAGAAACGTCGCGAGCACAGCCGCATGCATCGCTGCCTCTGCTCTCATCTCCCTCACGATCGAGTAGAGAAGTAGCGGCGTGACGGATGTGATCACAACCGGAAGGACCTGTATCACATCCAGAACAGGGAACATCCTGGCCCAGAGGTAAGCGTAGTGGTGAAAGCCCTTGGGGTAGTACTCCCAGTAACTTCCGACCCGCGGCAGACCCACAGGGAGCTTCCCTCCATCGAGCAGCGTTCGAATCAGCTCGGCATGCGCCACCGCGTCCCCGCTCATCCACATCGCTATCCGGTTGAAGAACACGACTCCGATGATCAGATAGAGAGCCGCAATCCCAATCACGACGAGATCATCGCCATCGAGCCGCCCGATATCCATGCCCTTATGCAGCTCATATCCACACGCTGCGGCGCAGATGATCAGCAGGGCTGCCTGCGGGATCACGGGATCGACTCCGATAAGACCCCCTGCAATCCCTGAGATGATGAGAAGCACGCATCCCAGGGCGAAGGAGAGCGAGAGCCTCGTCAGCGCGCGTCCCCTGCAGCTCCGCAGAAACGGCAGGCCGCATGTGGTTGTGAGGAGGAGCGCAGATGCTGCGAGGATCATATCGGAGATCAGAGCATCACCAGTGGTGAAAGAGAGAGCGCGATTAAAAATCTTCCCCAAAACTGTGATATACCATCCAGCAGACCGGTGCCTGGATGGATGCATTTCAGGCTCTGGTTCTGGGCGCGCTCCAGGGGATCACCGAATGGCTGCCGGTGAGCAGCGAGGGCCAGACGATGCTGACGATGATGAGCTGGCTGGGGATGAGCCCCTCTGAAGCCCTCTCATGCTCGATATTCCTGCACACAGGCACGATGCTCGCGGTGATCGTGAGGTTCAGGCGTGAGCTGATGAGGATGAAAATGGAGTCAAATCTCATGAGAACGGTGATCGTCGCCACGCTCTGCACAGGGGTTACAGGCGTGCCCCTCTACATCCTATTCAGGGAGAGGTTCACCGGGGGCGAGCAGGCGACGCTGCTCATAGGCGCTCTTCTCATGATCACAGGACTGATGCTCAGGCTGCGCGGCTCATCCACCAGAGGCATGGAGGATATCACCACGAAGGACATGGTTATACTGGGCCTCGCACAGGGCTTATCGATACTTCCAGGGGTATCGAGATCCGGCACGACCCTGACGGCGATGCTGATGCGTGGAGTGAGGCAGGACGAAGCTCTCCTGATATCCTTCATCATAAGCGTTCCCGCTGTCATCGGCGCGATAGGGCTCGACTGCATCGCAGGATCCCCGGTATCGATTCAATCGCTGCCCGGAGCGGCAATGCTCGCCTCATCGTTCATCACAGGGTACGCGACGATGGATATCCTGATCAGATTCGCAAGGGAGGTCAGCTTCTCCTGGTTCTGCATATCCATGGGGATGGTCACGCTGGCGTTGACGATGATGTGACAGTCGGATCAGCAAAATAGTTTCGCTCTTATCCATCTGATAACTTGCCCGAAGAGGCACCAGTCACGCTGTGCGCTCGTGACGAGCGAATGAGTGCATTCAGCAACCAGTATGCATATCCTTCAAGTTGCTGAATACATAAAAGCGAATAGTTTTATCAAGTATGCTTGGAAGGTCTGAATGGTCAGACGCAACAGGATGAGAGCATGAGAGATCTGAGGATGGGCGATAATGGACTCGAGATCATGCTTTTTCTCGGAGGGCTACTCGGGCTCGCCCTGAGCAGGATTAACATACTGGCTGTGATCCTTTTCGCAGCTTGCTACTCGATTCTGGTATACCGCACCTGTCTGACAGAAAGTCCGGCTGGCCTTGCCCTCTGCAGCATTCAGTCGTCCCTCGTTCTGGCATTCCGCTTCGAGTATCTCACTTGGGGCGACCCGTGGTTTGAGTACTCGATGATACTCAAAATTATGATGAGCGGTTCCCTCTCACCTGCGCACTATCCAGACCAGCAGCCCGCGCTTCACGCTCTGATCGCGGCCGCGTCAAAATACATGCACACAGAGGCCATGCTCATCCAGAAGTTTCTAATCCCAGCGTTCAGCTCAGCTGGCATTTTATCCATGTACCTCCTCGCGAGGGAGTTCTTCGACCGCAGGATCGCCATATCAACCGGACTGCTTCTCTCAGTTGGCACCGCATATATACACTGGATATCCCAGGCAGCAACTGAATCTCTCGGCATACCCATGGCGCTGGTCGCTTTCTACCTGTCATACAGAGCTTTTTCCAGCACCCGATACCTTCCGGCCGCTCTCGTGATCATAAGCTGTCTCGCACTCACTCACCATTTGACAGCAATGATCTTCGTTGTCTGGATCAACTCATTCGCCATTGCGTATCTGCTGTTCGTGTCCAGAAGCGGTAAAGACTCCATCAGGGCTCTATCGCTCTCACTATTCGCTTTTGCGATCCCCCTCATCTGGTGGAACATGAGACTGCCGAGCATCTACAGACTGGTGGCCGGCACGATGGACAGGCTTCTTCCTGCAGCAGTCCCTGGAGACCCGGTTGTTGTGGTATCCATGATTCTGATCCTGGTATACGTATCACTCGGTTTTTTTAACAACCGCATCATACAGCTCCGAGCACACACCCATCGCCTCCAGAACCTCTCGATGCCCATCTATTACGGATTGACTGCCATCAGCATTATCTGCGCAGCTCTAGCTCTGAACTTTCTTCTCGGAAGGTCCTCTTTCGTTCTGAGCTATCCGCTCATCTTCTATGCCAACGGTCTGATGATGATAATCCTCGCCCTTGTCGGCCTGAGGGGGTTCATGAACACAGATGGATTGCCGTTTCTGGCGTGGTCTGGTGGCGTGGCAGTGCTGTTTCTGGGCAGCATCCTGAAGCTGTATTATTTTGAGGACCCGCTCAGGTTCATAGAGTTCATATACCCACCGCTGGCAGTGATCAGCGCTTACGGCTTTGTATATCTGGTCCGGAGGCGGAATGTGAAGGTTGGAGCCACCATAATGGCTCTGATATGTCTTTTCAGCCTGGTTGTGGCGTTTCCATCAACTGTTTTCTGGGGGCAGGAGTTTCCAAAGAGCGATCCAAGATATGATGCCAGGGCGTCTGTTATATACCATCCAGAGACGGAGATCATGGCGCTCGATTATCTGAGAGATCACAGGGCAGAGGGAATGCTGCATACAGACAGATATGTAGGATATGCATCTCTACAGCTCGAGAACATCACTTCAGACCTCTCAATAGATCTGCTGGAGCGAAAAAGCCTATCTTCGAGGGATATGCTGGACCCGGGCAGGTTCAAAGATTGCATTGACTTTGTTCTTGTACGCGAGAGAATGATGAGGTATGCTGAATTCGGTGAATGGCTGCTCGAGGAGAAGAAGCCACTGAGAGAGGATGAGATCGAGAAGCTTGAAAGGATGACGTCCAGGATATACGATAATGGAGAGGCCTGGATTTACAATGGATAGGAAGTGCCCGTTGTGTATGTGAAAGAGATCCCAAGGGACGCAGCTCTGACATTTATGCTGCTGTTCATCGGAGCTGCAGGCGCATACCTCGGCGTCCCGTTGGTTGCGTTTCCGATTGTCCTGATCCTCCCAGGGTATGCACTTTCGGTGGCTCTGTTCCCGCGGAAGGATGACCTCGATCCCATCGAGCGCCTGGTGATGAGCATAGGGTTGAACGTATCTTTAGTGTGTATGCTCGCTGTGGGTACGGATGCGCTGGGCATGAGCCTGTGGAATTCGCGGCTTCTAATCCACGTTGCCATTGCAACTGCAGTCTTAATGATTGTTTCCATGCTGAGAAGACGCGGAGATGAGGACGCATACGATCTGAAGCTTCCGGAGATCTGGATCAGTGTCAAACGAGCAGTTCCGATACTGTTTCTGGTCATGGCGATCGTGATCGTTCTGAGCATGGAGCAGGAGAGGCCTGTCGAACTTTACCTCACAGATCAGAATGGAGATGTGCCATCATGCTCTGAGATGTCAGATGTGAGGATTGTCGTTGCCAACCACGCCGGGAAGGCCAGCTACAGGCTGGATATCATCGGTGATGGGCGCACTCTGAGCAGCCACCAGTTCGCTCTCGATGGAGAATCGATCTGGTCGGTGAACCTCAGCTCCAAGGAGCTGAGAAACAGATCCAGGGTGGAGATCACGCTCTACAGTGACGGCGATCCGATCAGGCGGGTGCACCTCCTGACGAAATCCTGATACTCCAGCATACGTACAGCAGAGATGGAATGCGCTTCAAAAAAATCCTCCGGCTCGCGTTCGGACTGATGCTTGTGGCGGTCCTGCTCCACAGGCTCGGGCCTGTGGAGGTGGCGCGTACGATCACCTCCGCAAGGCCTGCCTGTGTTCTGATCGCCATCTCAGTTTACTCCATCACGTTTCTTATTCTCTCGACGAGATGGAGGCTGATACTTCGCGATATGGGCGGGGATATACCCCTGAGATCAGCATACCAGGCGTTCGCAGGCGGGATGGTTCTCTCTGACATCACGCCCGCCAGGATCGGGGAGCTCTCGCGCCCTCTTCTTGTGAGAGATGAGATCGAGATGAGCATGGGTCTCGCATCTGTAGTCCTGGACAGGCTCTCCGATATCCTCACGATCCTCATCCTCGGTGCATGTGGGCTGATCCTCTTCTTCCGCGAGGGGGTGACTGCAGTCACGCTGATGCTCGCGGTCGTGGCTCTGAGCTCCGCGGCGGTCCTGCGCTTCAGGAGAGCGATGGCCGGGAGGCTGAGAGGCCCGGATCGGCTGGCCCCGATAGCCATCTTTTTCGAGGCTCTCTCCGCCGTGGATGATATCAGGCTCCTGATGAGCAGATCCGTCCTCCTGACCGTCATCGCATGGATCACACACGCCATGAGGGTGTACATCCTGGCGATCTCGGTGGGCCAGGAGCCGTCGCTTCAGATGCTGTTTCTCCTGCTGCCGCTCGTCAGCGCTCTATCTCTCATACCGGTGAGCATCTCAGGCCTGGGGCTTGTCGAGGGCGGCATGGCAGCGCTGCTCGCCTCCCAGGGGATCCCGGCATCCACAGGCCTCTCGATAGCGTTCATGGACAGGATGGCCACAGTGGCGTTCCACATCGCAGCAGGCGGGCGCGCTGCCTCGAGGCTGATTTGGGATTGAATAAAAATAGTCAACCCACCGAGACCCCGCACGTCAGGAGGCGATCATGCTCTGTAGTATCTGATGAGATCGGAGATCCCGCTCTCCAGGTCGTGCTCCGCATGGAATCCGAGAATCTCCCTGGCAGCTCGGGTATCCGCCAGCGTGTGCTGCACGTAGTTCTTTATCGGGTTCTCGATGTACCTCGGCCTCATCTCAACCCCGAGCTTGCTGCCCAGGATGCGTATCACATCGTTGAAGCTGTGTGCTCTGCCTGTGCCGACGTTCAGAACTCCGTTGTGATCGGAATCCATGGCGAGCATCAGGGCGCGCACCACATCTTTGACGTATATGAAGTCCCTGGTCTGGGATCCATCCCCGTAGATGATCGGAGTCTCGTTTCTCATCATCCCCCAGAGGAACTGGGTGACCATGTTCGCGTACCGCCCCTTCGATTCCTCCTTAGGACCGTAGACTGAGAAGAACCTCATACCCAGGGAGCTCACGCCGTAGAGCTTCCTGTAGAGCTCTGCGATCCGCTCCATCGCGAGCCTCGCCTCTGTGTAGTAATCAGTGACCCTTATCACCATATCCTCGCGGTGCGGCGGCTCCAGGCCATTGTACAAGGAGGATGTGGACGCGTAGACGACCCTGGCGCCGCACCTGCGCGCGAGCTCCATCACCGCGATGAAACCGTTCACCGCCTCGCCCACAAGAAGCGGGTTCTCTTTGTACATAGGAGACGATGAGGGTATTCCCAGATGAAATATCATGTCAGCATTTACATCAAGCCGCGGGATGTCGTTGCAGCTCATCGTCACTATCTCTACATCCAGACCCTCCAGGTTCCTCAGGCTCCCGGTCTGGAGGTTGTCCAGAACGATGACATCCTCGCCACCCCTCACAAGCTCCTCGACCAGGTTGGAGCCTATGAATCCAGCACCTCCGGTGACAAGAGCGGTCAATCAAACCACCCGTGTCCTGTCACAGATCAGTGGCATCCGCAGCCGTAGTCGTGCTCGTGATGGCCGCATCCGCAGGACTCGTCCCCGGGACCGTAGATTATGAAGCCCCTGCCGATCTCAGGGTCGTCGATGAAGTCGATTATCGTCTCGCTCAGTATCTCCGCATCCTCAGGGCTCATGTGTATCGTTATCCCGTTGCTCTCGAAGAGCACATCATTCTCAGATGGATCTGTAACAGCAAGACCGTAGTTCGCGCCTGTCTCATCGACAGCTGCGAGAAACATCCTCACGACCTTTCCCGGAACGAGATGCTCCTTCATGACCATCGCGGCCGCATCTGTAATCTCGATCATATTATATCAGGAAGGAATCTGAGGGAAGGTGTATATTAATACATCACCCATCAAACCCCATGGAAAATTTCTATCCGTTAAAAGACGTCGCAGCTGAAGATCTCATCCACATCCAAACCAGAGAGTTTGCTGTCATCCCGGTAAAGATCCGCACTGGTGCAGCATGGCAGGTAATCCTCCCTCCTGCCGGAAATGTCCGGATAGGTGTAGTTAAGCTGGGTGGTGACAACCTTTTTCATCTTGAATTTCCCGATGTACGCCTCATCGATAAATGCATCATCTGAGACAAAGGAGAAGCCAGAGTACAGATCTGACGTAGACGTGAGTGCGAATGCGATGCCTCTCTTCTCAAAGACTGCCTGGAGGGATCTTGCAGGTGTCACATCCGCGAAAACATATGCTTGTGGTGCCAGTATACCGACACTCGCAACGGATTTCAGCAGATCGGTCGCATGATAACTTGTGGATATCGTTTTGTCGTCATTCATGTACACGTTTTTTGCGTACATGCCCTTTCCCTTATAAAGGATGCTCTGCTTGCTGTAAACATTTGTCGGCAGGCTTTCGTTGATCTTGACAGTGTATCTATCCTGGCCTTTTATGGGGATATAGCGGCTCTCGTTTATCACCACCTCGTTGATCTCTATCCAGTCGACCTGACTTGATAGACTGAGCAGATCGCTCATGACCAGCCGGCCCTGGCCGCCATGTGATGCCTCATTCAGACCTATTTTGGCAAACCCATCGACAGATACGTGCCTCGAGAAGTTACCGTTCCCTGTGACCCTAGTCTCAGCACCAAAGAAGAGAGGAATTGTGCTCTGGCACCGGCTCCACGAGGACGACATGGTGGAGTTGCTCACAGTGACGTCTATGCAGTACCCCACCCTCGCATCGCACAGTGGGAGCGCGGGGATGAGCAGAAGTGAGACCACCAGAGCTACATTCAGTTTCCTCAAATAAATTTGGCTCCTGACATCCTTATGTCATTATTCTATCGTGTATGACATATATAGGTTTTGTGACACGCCGGCTCTCAGGAGCAGATCTATCATCCTGTTGAAGTCCGGATCATCGAAGAGACCAGTGCCCTCGGACTGGATGGACTCGTCCAGCATCAGTGGATATATGTGCCTGTGCACATTTTTTGGCGGCAGCTCGGAGCTGGTACCGAAGATGTTCAAATCCATCTGGGCGTTTCCAGCTGAGGTCCCCACCATGATCTGTGATACCCCGGAACCACCAGACTGACCGCCTGCAGCGACGGCCCATGAGTATGATGCAGGCCTGAGCCCCTCATCCCTCACAAAATCGATACGAAGATCCTGGCTGACATACCTGCCACCATGCCACAGTTTCACACTGTGGGGTATAACATCCACCTCGTTATCCCCAGTCAGGGGACCATAGCCCCACCCGGAGTGAAAGGCCGCTGCAGGTGACGCGATTACCGACGAGCTGTAGTGCTCATTTCCGATCTCGGCGCTCTCCTCAACCCTGCTTGATCTGCTGTAGCTTGAGGCGCTCAGCTCTCCGGTGGCGAACTCGTGGTCAAAGGAGACGAAGTTCGCCATTCCTGTGGCTGCAGACCTCGACCCCTTTATCCCGCGCCCCTTCGATTCGACACTCGAACCGAAGCTACCCTCTGCAGAACGTGCGTTGATCACGCTTCTTATGGCGCTGTCTCCGTCCAGGTAAGCAGAGAAATCAGCAGATTCGTAAACGATGAATGGAGATATGGAGATATCGTTTGTGTACTCGATACCCTTCATTGAGAGGGACTCGTATATCTCCCCTGTGCTTGTGTAAAGCTGTCTGTTTATCGTGACGTCAGCTGAGCTGGGAATTATGCTCATGATGATCAGAAAAAGAAAAACAGCTGCAGACCTCATCGTCATACCCCCTTGAGCCAGCTGTAGTCCACGGACACCTTCTGGGATTCGCCCCAGCTGCATGTCACTCCGTTCCTTGATATGGAGTCGCCCCACTCGTACTCGGCGCCGTACATCAGGTTGTTCGGCTCCAGGAATCGATCCATGGTCCTGCCGAGCCCGCTCTCGCCGAACGCCAGGAGGAACTTGTTGATTATGTCCTTCGGGGAGTCACCTGTGGATATGCCCAGATTGAACAGCTTCGCAAGCTCAGGGTCGTTGATGACGAGATACTGTTCGATATCAGGAAATGTATCAAAGCCGCTGGAGAAGTCGTAAACAGACCTCCCCATGAGGGCCACGTTGTTGCCCTCGGATGATTGAGATGGAAGTGTTATGTACTGCTTTGAATTCGCACCGTATGTGCGCACCAGGCCGCTGTCGTCCACCACTGTGAGCTTTTCTGAGGTCTGGATCTCTCCCGACAGGACGTTCGTGCCTGCAGCCCAGTGCTCAACCGATTTGGATTGCAGATCCGGAGCGATTACTGCTCTCAGCCCACTGTTGACTGTTGTGGGTGTGCCAGTGACGAACTTGATTGTATTTGTGTTGGAGTCGCTCCACTCAACCGATGCGGCTGAACCTGATAGGGCAAGGAGGATGACGATGGGCAAAACCAGTCCGACTTTATGCATTAATGTATCACCACCGCGTCCTTAAATCCCATCCTCCATGACGGCTGGCAGGCCATTATTCACTGAGATTGCCATGTTGCTCTGGCGCTTCCAGAGGAACGGATGGCTCATAATATACCTGAACAGAGTCGCCCTGTTGGACTGATAGAGCCAGTTCCTGTCTCCCATTATCAACCCTACATTAACCTGGACCTGCTCTGGCGGGTAGCTAGCTCCGGCATCCAGTACCCCTCCGTTCATGGTGCTCGACTGAACTGCCACATCAGAATCAGTGGTTATTGTGGTTGTCGTGGTGCTCGATGCCGTGTTCGTCACACTGCTCGTGTCAGGAGCTGTGGTCACAGTGTTCGTCACACTGCTCGTGTCAGGAGCTGTGGTCACAGTGTTCGTCACACTGCTCGATGCCGTGTTCGACTGAACCGCCACGTTATCGCTGCCCAGAATCAGGACGAGGTTCTTCTGGACCAGCTTCCTGTAGTCTGTTTCTGTATCCCCTATGACCAGCGCGACATTATCCTGAGCGACACTGTTTCTGTTGCCTTCAATCAGGGCCGCGTTGTCCTGTATCTGTAAAGCACCCGATCCGTAAGCTCCAGCTGTGTTGCTCTGAGATACCATGTTGTCCTCACCGAGGACAGCAGTGAATGTGCTCTGGATCTGGACTGCACCGATGGGTGCGCCCGGAACCGTGCTCTGAGACCATCCTGCCGACTCAGCCACAGCTGTATTTGTGTGAGTTATGGTGTTGCTTCCTGCGCATGTGCCACCAAAAAACCACAGCATGCACAGGATCAGAACAGCCACATTGCATTTCATCGTCGCCCCCACCGATGATAAATCAGTCAAGAATTCCTCGAAAGAAAAAGATACATCTGAAAGAGGGTATCACCCTCCTTCAGCTATCTTCACGCTCAGGGATCAAGCTCGCAGTTCGGGCAAGCGACCTCGATGGCTGTTGGTTTGTTGACCACAAGCGTTGGCCACGTGACCTGTGTTGTTCCGTAGTAGCTTGTCTCTGGATCATACCTGCAGTCGCCGCAATTATTAACCATGAACGCTATGTTCCTCTGACTCTGTTTTACGACTGGCGCATCATAAGTCCACTTATTGTCTGGTGTAGATGCTGTAGCTACGCTGGACTGCGTTAACGCGTTCTTCTTTCCGAGCATAACTCCTAGGTTGGTCTGTGTCTGCGTAACAGTAGCCGGAACATCAAGGGAATTATCGGCGTTTGCATAATTTGACTGAGATGCGTAGTTATTGGAACCAATGATGAGAAGTGAGTTCTTCTGCGTCTGCGTCAAAGTGCCTGCTGGGATACAATCTGCAACTGCAATGTTCGACTGTGTTGCGTAGTTACTCTTGCCAACAATCATAGCAACATTGCTTTGTGTCTGTTTGACCGTCTTAAATGCAGTTGGGGCAGATGTAGCATAATTTGACTGTATGAGACTATTACCCTCACCCAGAATCATCGCACAGTTATCCTGCGTCTGTTCGATGATCTGCTTGTCATATGCATTGACATCTGCTTTGTTGCTCTGCTGAACTACATTGTAGTCACAGCTAACGTCCCATGCAGCTCCAACCGATACCAATGCCAGCATTACTGCCAGCACCGCTATTATTCCTTTCATTTCCTTTGCCTCCTATGGGATCGAACTCTTCCCCACGGTTCAATCCCATAACTTACTGGATCACTTTTGATAGATAAATGGTTAGGAACCAAAAGTAATTAAAGGAATTACTGATGTATCATAAGTACACTGTGTTAATGATCGAAAATAAGAATTTCTGATACATAAGCTTTAAATTTTAACGGACGGCCTGCGTCCACACGCCGCTTGTTTTCTCAAAATCAGGCCGTGCTCGTGAGGCCCGCTGCAGGGATGTATATCCGGCCGCCGTGGCTGTACCAGTCCTGGTACATGTAGAGTCTCGCATCGTATCCCATCATCCTCAGCGCGAACCACACCACAGATGCCTTGATGCCTGTGACTGTGTAGACCACAACAGGCCTTTCGATATCAACGCCTCTGAAGATCCTCTCGAGCTCCTGCCTGCTTTTTATCCTGTCGCCTTCCACGACCTCCTCGTACGGTATGTTCACCGACCCTGGTATGGTCCCTGCCATGTAGTCGCCATGCGGCCTGGCATCGATGAGCTGCGCGTTCGCGGTGCTGACATACGTGTAGTTCGCGAGCAGCTCCGGCCTGGGGTTCAGATCGTAAACGGTCCTGCTTCGCGATGAGGGCCGGTCCTGAGTCGGTCTGCCCGCGGTCCTCCAGGCATCCAGACCGCCGTCCAGAACTCTCACATCCTCATGCCCTGCATACCTCATGAGCCAGTAAACAAATGTCGCTGTGGACGGACCGCCCCCGCATGGCATGCATTCGCCGTAAACGATCACAGAGTCGTTGCGCGAGATGCCCGCGTCCCCGAGTATCCCCGCAACAACCGGCAGGGGCTTCAGGGTGTGGTTCTCCTCTAGAAAAACCGTGTACGGTATATGTATCGCGCCTTGAATGTATTCCTCCGGCTCGCTTCCGACGTCGAGTATCACATCAGTGGCCCTGACACCTGATGGGGAGACCAGCATATCATTTGAGACCGCATCCGCACCGGTCTTCGCGATGCCTACAAGAGCAGAGAGCCAGTCCTGGACACCTCCGGAGCCGTGCGCGACAGAGGCGGAGCAGAGCAGAATAATCAGGCCTATGATCGTACATGTGTTGCATCCAGTAAGGCAAGTGCTTTGTGCGCGACGCTTTGGTTCTTCACGCATGGGTTATCATCTCAACATATGCCATCTTATCAGAACACCTGAGGTGCATGCATCTCCGATATGTGTTGAGCAGTGTTTAAAGAGAAAATGAGACCTATAAAAGCAGCACGCTCTCCTCAAGCGCCTTCTCCCTGTACTCCAGCGATGTGTTGAAGTTGCTCATTGCATCCTGACCGTATACTGTATACTTGGTCTCTATGAACTTTGCCAGGTTCCAGAGGTACAGGCGGAAGTGCTCCACAGCACGGAATGTGTAGTTGTGGAAGTTGCTGAACTCCGCGGGAGGTTCCAGGTTCGCGAGGTTGGCCGCGGTCCTGCCAGCCATCACATAAACCGCCATCAGCGATTGAATCGCCTCTGCATCGGATATGTTTTTATTAACATAATCCTCAAGAATCCGCGATGAGTAGTTCAGATCACTGCCGTAATCAAACCATGCAGCAGTGGCTATACGAGCGTAATCCACCTCCTCCTGTGCCAGAGCGGCTGAGCTCAGGGCAGATACCAGCAATGCAGCTGCCACCACAGTAACATCGATCGAACGCATTTTGATCTCACCTCTTTTTTATGTGGTCCAAATTCCCGCCGGCCTCACCATCGCGAGCCATGTGACCCGAATGGGATCGATATCCCCCCTCTCCAGCATGCGGTCGCAGATACGTAGCTGCGCGAGGTGATTTTTCAGGCCGGCCAACATCCTCTCCACCGACCACATGCTTCTGATTATTTTAACTACTGAATCAGTTAGGTCTATTTTGATTAATAAAGATTGTTATCATCCAGATATGTATTATAAAATGCGACCTGAGCTGGACTTGGAGACCTTTCGGAGCACTATCATGAAATCATGCTCATCAGACTCGCAGAAGATGATCGCCTGCGATGCGCGACTGAATCAAACTCCGGAGATCAATTCAGCTTCATGCGACCCCTTCAGGTAATACTCCTGGGTTGTATTGAACCGATCCCGTGCAGCCATGACGTATCTGATGTTTTTTGTTTCGAAGAACTTCGCCATGTTGAGCAGATAGCCGTTAAAGCTTCTCATCGCGTTGACTGTGCAGTTCTTAAAGTCCAGATACCTCTCCCCTGGATCAAGCTTTTCCACCTCAACCAGAGCCTGGGAGTTGAGGATGAATATCGTCGTCATCAGAACCATTGCATCTTCATATGTCATACCACCATGCACAGTCTGATTCAGCACGTCTGACGAATAGTTGAGGTTCTCCACAAAACTATCCCATCCACTCATTAACAAGCTGGCGTTGCTGCTCAAACCCGCGTCCTTCGATTCATTCATGCCCTCTTCTATGCCATCTGCTACTGCAACAGCGCATACCACCTGAAGTGATAACAGTAAATACAGCATATTCCTGCTCATGCCTCCTCACTCCCTGTTGCACTCTGATGCATATGAGCATCCTGATCGTCATTCGATCCTTTTGCGCTCTCGACCGTCTTCATCTTTTGCTGCGGCATCAAAACAGCCATGCATATCAGTAAGGCATGTGATACTCAAATCTATTTCAAACTGATGCAAGACGTCCGGTATTTCCAGATCTTAACATCCGTCAGTAACTAAATTACGCGAAACTTATTATCCGATGATGATAAACTTAAAGTTGCAGATGTCTGTGAGCTGCAAAATCCTGGTGCTTTTAGCCTTGGCAATATTCATGCCAGCGTACGCCATGGAGCGCTACTCAGAAGATGAGACCACCGATGGTTATCTGATGCAGCTCTCTGAGATCGCATCTGCCGATGGGAATTCGCACAACCCCCAGACCTCAATCAGCTGGGAGTATTTCCTGTCACAGATGCCACATAATGAGCCAGCGGTTGACAGTACAGGCCTCGATTCGTCCAATATCATCCAGCTCATCCATGAGACCACAGTTAAACCCAAAAGAAACCGGCAGGTCTCCGAGTACGAACGCACTCTGGAAGCGATAAGCTCCATGCATGCCGCAGCAGCTGGAGTAGACACTGGAAGCCGGCCGCCATTTGAGGGCAGCAACCTAGCCATAGCGGATCTGAAATACATATACGATGGCACTGTGCCGTCAAGCGCACTCCCAAAGGCACATGATTTTGGTGATGGCAGCAGCTATCTCGACTATCTGTATCATATGAGCATCACATCCATGAGATCCGATGCTGCTCAGTGGGCGGCTCCCCCACAGGCGACATACAACTCAGTGCGCAGCCAGATTTCAGACAATGCGTACAGCGGAGAGATGCTCAATCGCTTTGCCTCAGAGACATATCAGTACAGTAAAGATACTGTGAGCCAGGATCCAACAAGGCTGCCGCCTGATGATGTGAGATTGATCGGGTTCTCCCCTGAGACATACTCGAGATCCATCTCAAACCTGGCGCGCTTGAACTCCCATGAACCCGAGAAGGATCCTGCTGAGGCGCACGGCGCGTATCCAAGCGTGACCTCCAACCTGAACACCCTGCTGAAAGATGATGAGGACGATGCAGATGCGATCGCCGGCAAGAGCGCCGGCATCTTCACTGAGTACAGCCTGGTGTACTCAAACCACAGCTCCAGGAAGCAGAGGTCGGATAAGATAGCAGTGGTCGTGGGCGTCAACAGCTATTCTGACAGGATGAGCCTGCACGCATGCGTGAACGATGCCAGGGCCGTAGCTGAGCTGCTGGCCGAGCTCGGCTATGATGTGGTGGAGCTCACAGATGATTCTCCACTCAAGCCAACCAAGGAGAACATTCTTAATGTCGCCATCGAGAGGATTAAAGGTTCCAGAGGCAGAGAAAAGGCCATCTTTTACTTCTCAGGACACGGAGAGATAGATGAGAATGGCACCTTCTACATGGTGCCGCAGAACTCCAGAAGCGATCCCAGCTCATACATCAGCGAGTACGATCTTGAAATGTACCTGAAGGATATCAAAAACCTGGCAATCATCATAGACGCATGCCACAGCGGCGGGATGAAGGATCTCGTCTCTGAGGGGCAGATCCTCATCGCATCATCAAAGAACGAGGAGCCCAGCAATGAGCTCTGGAACGGCCAAATGAGCGTTTTTACATACAATCTTGTAAATGCTATACGTTCTGAAAGGATGAAGACTCATGATCTCTCGCTGCAGAACTGCTTTTACAGGGCCAGGGAGAACACTCTCAAGTGGCCCGGTCAGAGGTTGCTGAAACAGAATCCGGTTATAGTGGACAGAACCGGCGGTAACTTCAGGATCACATGAGCCCAGAGGGCATATGCCCGCTTATGCCCATTCCTAAGTCTGATTATGTATAGCTTGAAGAGATCAGAACAATCTGGTGAGGTCCAGCAGTAAAATGAATGGGGAAGAATAGATCCCATAAGGAGGCAATTTATTCCCTGGAATCTATCCTTGCAAGTAATAAAATGCAACCAACCATAAATATAGCTTGCGGAACCAATTCAGGCGTACTGCTGTTACCGACCAATGGTATAGAAATGCTTTAAGTATATACAGATAAAAGGGATGGTAGATGTGACCAAGTACCGACCCGCGGTCAAGATCATCATGGTGCTGCTCGAGTGCGTTGAGAGAAACCAGAAAAAGGGTCGCGCACTGAAAACGCGGGTCATTCAGTGTGCGAACATGAAGACCGCATCTGCTGAGAGATACCTCGAGATACTGAGGGATGCTGGCTACCTGAGTGAGAGGAAGGAGCCCTGGGGGGAGCGAAACGTCATAGTATATGAGCTAACATCACTTGGCAGGGATCGGTTGGAGTGGTTCAGAAAGATAAACGCAGAGCTGTTTGAGAATCTGTGATCGGGTTGGAGATGTAAAAAACTATGTCGAAATCCTCAGTGAGTTCGGCTTATGGTATGTTGGATATGATTGAGAACAAACGGAGATGGCTGCCACTTGTTGCAGGCTTCTGTCTCGTAATGGCCTCCCTCGGCCTGTCCGCGAATCTCCTGATGTACATGATATTCCAGCACCAGAAGGGCTTTTTTGATGTCAGGCCACTGGTCTACATTAACATGATGCTGTGCATGTTCTTTATCATCTTCGGCACATTTCAGATAATATTTCTTAGAAAGATAAAAAACTATATCAACCAGATTGAGACCCTGGAGGAGACCGTGTACAGGGATTTATCAGGAGCTGGCATCGATCGATTATGAAGATGCGCTCATAACTCGATGCTTCTGACTCCGCCGTAAAAGCTGACCGCTCTTATCCATCTGATAAATTGCCCGAAAATGCACCAGTCACGATATGCGTTCCTTCCGATGGGATGAGTGCATTCAGCAACCGGCCTGCACCTCCTTCAAGTTGCCGAATACATAATAGCGAAGCTGACTATCGCGCTCTACTGGGAGCAGGAGTTCTTAGCGTGAACAGCCACCGGGAATCTGCATAAATCCATTCGTTTTAACTCTCTTCTCACACCCTCCCCAATATTGAGGTTTCAGGAGATGGCATGAGCCATCCAGGATGCATGTTTTCGATCGCATTTGATGTAATTCCGCCCAGTCGCCACTTCATTGTGACAGGACCCTGCAGCACTTCCGATGAGATCTCAAAAAAAGAGAAGAAAATTTAGGGCAGCAGCGCAGCTGCCGCCTGCATCGCCCAGTTGAAGAATCCGTCCGGTAGCACGCCGATCCAGAACGTCCCGATCAGGGCCAGGAGCAGCGAGAGCACATAGCCCTTCGACTCCGATATCTTCGGCCCGGCAGGCTCCCTGAGGTACATGTAGCTTATGATCCTCAGGTAGTAGTAGAGCGAGAGCGCGCTGTTCAGTATCGCGAGCACCGCGAGCCACACCAGACCGCCGTATATCGCAGACCCGAACACGACGAACTTGCCGAAGTAGCCTGCTGTCGGTGGAATGCCTGCCAGCGCGAACATGAAGATCGTCATGCAGAACGCTGTTACCGGCGCCCTCCTTCCAAGACCTGCGTAGTTCGAGATGTCGTCCGGATCCTCTGAGTTCTTCGCGATCGAGGCGACCTGTGCCGTGCTTATGAACGCTCCTGTCTTCATGATCGCATGCCCCAGAACAAGGAGAAGACCACCGGCGAGCGCGTACTGGTCGAGGGGCAGGTTGTTCGGACCTGTCATGCCCTCAGACGCAACTCCGAGAACGACAAAGGCTATGGAGATGTACCCTGCCTGCGCGATGCTCGAGTACGCCAGTATCCTCCTGACGTTGTTCTGCCAGCACGCGACCAGGTTCCCGACGGTCATCGTAACAGCCGCGAGTATCGCGAACGCCATGTACCACTCGAGCTTCAGGGCCAGGAGCGCGATCAGTATCACCCTGAACGCAGCAGCGAACCCCATCTTCTTCGAGCCTGCAGCGAGTAATGCTGAGACCAGCGCAGGCGCGCCCTCGTATGTGTCGGGAGCCCACATGTGGAACGGCACCAGGGCCATCTTGAACGCGAACCCGACGACCACGAAGATCAGCGCGATCAGTATCGCAGGATTGAACGCAGCCAGCGACGCACCCGCGATGTCCGCGATCTTCGTGCTCCCTGTCATGCCGTAGAGCATCGAGAAGCCGAAGAGCATGAACGCCGATGAGGCCGCGCCGTACAGGAAGTACTTCATCGCAGCCTCGAGGTTCTTCTTCGTCTTATCGAACCCGGCCATCGCGTACGTTGACAGGCTGGCGAGCTCGAAGCCTATGAAGAGCGAGACCAGATCTATGGCGCTCGCGACCACCATCATGCCCACGGTCGCCATCAGGAGCAGGGCGAAGTACTCATCCCCACCGGGGCGACCGTTGTAGCGTGTCAGCGACGCGATGACGACGAGCAGCGAGACCAGCACGAACACAGCCTTGAAGAACTGGGAGAACCCGTCGACCCTGAGCGAGTCGTAGAAGAAGACGGTGCCGGTCTCGGCTGTGAGCACCATCCACATTGCCACTATCAGGGCCGCCAGGCTCAGGTATCCGGGGAGCGAGCTCCTTCCCTTCGTGAACAGGCCTACAAGCACGACCAGCAGTGAAACCGCTGTAAGCAAAGCCTCTGCCCCGAGAGGGGCGTAGTGTCCAAGATCCACCTCAGATCACCCCCATCTGCGAGAGGGTCACAACTGGCTCCATCACCTGATGGGCCGCAGTCCCCATAATGTCCGTGATCAGCGCGGGCTGCAGGCCGAAGAGCAGCGTCAGGAAGACGATCGCGCTCATGGCGAGTATCTCGTACGCATGCGGATCGTGTATGTCCAGGTACTTCTTCAGTATCGGGCCGAAGAGCACCTTCTGGCACGCCCAGAGATGGTAACCCGCGGTCACACCGACGCTGGTGAAGACCACAAGCATTGTGTACACGGGGAACGTCGCGTATGATCCTGTCAGGACCATGAACTCAGCGACGAATCCGCTCATCCCCGGGAGACCAAGAGATGCAAGGAAGGCTGCGAGCATGAGCGATGCGAACTTGGGCATCCTGTCAGCGAGCCCGCCAAGCTCTGATATTATCCTCGTGCCCACTGAGTGCTGTATCGTTCCCGCGGACATGAACAGGGCGCATGTTATGATCCCGTGAGAGAACTGCTGGAACATCGCCCCCTGTATCGAGAGCCATGTGAACGCCACAGCGCCCAGAGTGACGAAGCCCATGTGGCTGATCGATGAGTACGCTACAAGCTTCTTGATGTCCTTCTGCGCCAGAGCCAGGAACGCTCCGTAGATTATGCTCAGCACACCTATGACTGCTATCACCGTGACGAACGCCTTGTCGACATGCGGAAGCATTGGAAGTATCACTCTGAATATACCGTAGCCGCCCATCTTGAGCAGCAGCGCCGCCAGAACAACGGAGCCTGCAGTCGGAGCCTCGACGTGTGCATCCGGGAGCCACGTGTGGAACGGGAACGCGGGCATCTTCACCAGGAAGCCGAATAGAAGCCCCGCGAATATCGCGTTTATCAGCCCCGGCGGGAAGACGGTCTTGTCAGAGGTCGCCTGGAGCAGCGTCAGCATGTCGAATGTCCTCGATCCATCGGGCAGCCTGTAGGTGAAGTACATCGCGAATATCGCGAGAAGCATCACCAGGCTCGCGACATGCGTGTAGATGAAGAACTTGATCGCTGAGTAGTCCTTTCTCGGCCCGCCCCAGATGCCGATCAGGAAGAACATCGGTATCAGGACGATCTCCCAGAATATGTAGAACAGGAAGAAGTCCAGGGCCGTGAAGACTCCCAGAACCCCAACCTCGTTGAGCAGGAGCAGCGCGAAGAACTGGTTGGGCCTGTGGTTCTCACCCCACGCATATATCACCACCAGCACGGAGACTATGGCGGTGAGCAGCACCAGCGGGAAGCTTATGCAGTCGACGCCGACTGTGTACCTGACGCCTATCGATGGCACCCAGTTGTAGCTCTCGACAAACTGCATCAGCTTCGAGGACTTGTCGAACTCGGTGTACATCTGAAGCGCCAGTGCCAGTGGAACCAGTGAGGCTATGAGGGCAACCAGCCGGGCCTGCCCCCTGCTTCTGGTGAGGAACGCCAGAACCGCGCCTACCAGCGGCACCGCTATCATTATGGATATGGCGTTTGAGATCACAGGCCCACCTCCATAGCCAGCTTGATCACAATCACGAGCACCACGATCCCGAAGACCAGTGCTGTGATGTAGTTCTGTATGACTCCGGTCTGCGCTCTTCTGATCGAATTCGCGAAACCAAGAGTCGTCTCGCTGATCTTGTTCAGCACACCATCAACGATCCTTATATCGAATATGTTCGCGATCAACGATATCCCGTACACAACGGTCTCAGCGAACCATGCTGTGAATATCTCATGCTGGTAGTACCTCTTCACCAGGATGGTCCTCAGCAGATCCTTCTCGCCAACGAATTTTCTGATATCGAGCTTCTTCCACGGCGAGTAGAAGAGCAGTGCCAGGATTATGCCGCCGACTCCCACCAGTATCGGGAGTATCTTGATTATGAACGGCTCGTGCACCGCCGCCTCCTCTCCTCCATGCTCCACCACATGCCCTCCGATCGGCGCGAGCTCCTCGAAGTCCACGCCGTAGTGGGCGAAGTTGTTGCCGACTGTCTCGTAGAAGCCCTCCTGGGCAGGCATGCCGAAGAAGAGCGCGAAGAGCGCGAGTATCACGAGCGGCCCCAGCATGATCCAAGGCGATTCATGCTTGTGGTAATCAGAGCGCGGCTCTCCTGTGAACGTCAGGAACCACATCCTGAAGGTGTAGAACGCTGTGAGCAGCGCTCCCACTATGCCGAAGATGTACGGCAGGTAGTCGTGAGTCATCGCGCCGTACTCCCAGGCTGTGACCAGAATCTCGTCCTTCGAGAAGAATCCTGTCGTTCCGGGGAATCCTGCGAGTGCGAGACCTCCTATGGCCATCGTCCCCGCCGTCCACCTCATGTACCTCCCGACGCCGCCCATCTCGCGCAGGTCGTTCGTCGCGACCGCGTGTATGACAGAACCGGCGCAGAGGAAGAGGAGCGCCTTGAAGAACGAGTGGCCTATCAGATGGAACATCGAGACTCCAACTGCTGCTGCGCCCACGACAGACCCGACGCCCAGCGCGAGCATCATGTAGCCCAGCTGGCTGACCGTCGAGAACGCGAGGACCCTCTTGATGTCGAATGCTGCGAGGCCCATCGTCGCAGCGTACAGCGCTGTGAACCCTCCGACGTATGCGACTGCAAGAAGCCCGTAGGGGGCCGCGTAGAAGAGCGGGAACATCCTCGCGACCAGGTACACTCCTGCAGTGACCATTGTGGCAGCGTGGATCATCGCAGAGACTGTTGTCGGGCCCTCCATGGCATCCGGGAGCCAGATATCCAGGGGGAACTGGCCTGACTTGCCCGCAGCGCCTCCGAGGAGGAGCAGCGATACCAGCGTGAGCTGCGTCGGGTCGATCCTGGTCAGGTTCTCGTATATCACAGGGAACTGGAGCAGGTATGTCCCCTCCGGAAGTCCAAGCTTCGCCATGTTGTTGTAAAGCAGGATTATTCCGGCGAGGAACATCACGTCGCCGACTCTTGTGGTCAGGAACGCCTTCTTGGCAGCAGATGCTGCAGAGGGTTTCCTGTACCAGAATCCGATCAGCAGGTACGAGCAGAGGCCCACAAGCTCCCAGAATATGAAGAGCTGCAGCAGGTTGTCAGAGTAAACCAGGCCGAGCATGGCCGCCGTGAAGAGACCTGCCTCAGCGAAGTACCTCGCCATGCCCGGATCGCCGTTCATGTACCCCAGCGCATATGTGTGTATCAGTGTGCAGACGAATGTGACCATCAGCAGCATCACAAGGGCCAGAGGATCTATCAGTATTCCCACGTTCAGCGTTGCAAACCAGTGCATCGACTGATGCACAACCTTCTCAGGGAATATCTCCGTGAAGATTCCAGCGGATATTATGAAACCTGCAAAGGTCGCAAGCACCGTGAGAAATCCTCCGCCCCTCGGGAGATGCCAGCCGAAGAAGATCGTGAGAATGAATGCCAGAACCGGCAGCCCCACGATCAGATAAGCGTAATCGGCGTACAATGTCACCACCTCAGAGCGTTTATGTTATCGAGATCAATGGTTCCGTACAGTCTGTACAGGGTTATCAGTATGGCAAGCCCTATACCGGCCTCAGCCGCGGCCAGAGCTATCGAGAACAGAGCAAAAACCTGGCCGCTCACGTTCGGCTGGTAGGCTGAGAAGGCCACCAGGTTTATGTTGGCGCTGTTGAGCATGAGCTCAACGCACATCATCAGCTTGACGCCGTTCCTCTGTGTCGCAAGACCATAAAGACCTATGGAGAACATGACAGCGGCAAGCATAATGTATAACTCAAGCGGGATCGTATCTCTCCCTCCTTCTCATCTCTCTGCCTCCCTCAGGCCATCTCCTTTCTTGCTATGTATATCGCTCCGATCAGGGCTGCCAGGAGGACCAGGGAGAGCAGCTCAAACGGGAACATGTAGATCGTGAACAGCTCCGCCCCTACATCCCCGATGCCGCTTTCCGGCATCCTGACACCCTCCTTGGCCGGCTGGAAGCTGTACTGCTTCTTCACCTCTCCGTACTCCCATGGTGTCACTGATATCGATGCGATCAGTGCCGCCAGGAAGATCACCAGGAGTATCGTAGTCTTCACTTTAACCATGGGACTCCTCCATTATCGTGCGTCTTGTGAGCATCACGGCGAAGAGTATCAGCACGCCCACAGCGCCTATGTAGACCAGAACCTGTGCGACACCCAGGAAGGGCGCATTAAGCGATATGTACAGAGCTGCAACACCCGCAAAGCTTCCTATCAGATACAGGGCGCTGTGCACTATGTTTCTGGAGTAGACCGTGAGCACCGCGAGCCCGAGGATCAGAACCGAGAGCGTTGCAAAGACGCCGAGCTCTATGAGGAACCTGATATCGTAGATCCTGTCCAGCATCCTCCAGCTCCACGGGGAGATGTACACAATGTACGCAAGCGCTCCGAATATCACACCCAGCGCGATCAGAAGCAGAATCAGCTCGAAGAGATACTTGACGTATTTCACCGAGTCCTTCTCCATCAGGCCTCACCACCCTCGCCCGGCTTCGCCTTTGCCTTGTTCTCCTTTCCCTTGGCCTTTGCGGCCTTCTCCTTTGCTGCTGCCGCAGCAGCCTTCTTCTTCTCCTCAGCCTGCCGCTTTGCCTCAGCCTCCAGCTCTGCGACCTCCCTGTCGGAGAACTTCTTCACCGCGATCCTGTCAGGCCCGTATACTATGTCCTTTCTATCCCAGCCGGCGATCTCTGTCCTCTTTCCCATCTTCAGGCAGGAGACTGGGCACTCATCGACACAAAGGCCACAGAATGTGCACCTTCCATAATCGATCTGCGGGAACTGCATCTTCCTGTTCTTCAGCGGGTTGCCGTATCTGTATGGAACAAGCTCTATGCAGCTGTTCGGGCAGACCCTGGCGCATGAGCCGCAGCCTATGCACGTCGTGGCGTCGAGCTCGTGTATGCCCCTTTCGTTTGCGGGCAGCTCCATCATGACCTCTGGATACAGCCTGGTGACCTCTGTTGTGGTGAGCGCTGTCTTCAGAGTGTACTTCAACGACTTGAGCACCATCCCGGATCACCTCATGCGAAGTAAAGACCCACAAACGCTGCCCACGCCAGGTTTACCAGCGAGAGCGGAAGCATCCACTTCCATCCAAGATCCGTGACCTGATCGATTCTGAATCTCACCAGAGAGCCCCTGACCCAGATCAGGAAGATCAGCACTATCAGGACCTTCATCAGGAACCAGACCATCGGAGAGAGCACTGTTATCACAGGTATGCTCGGACCCTTCCATCCGCCCAGGAAGAGCAGCACCAGAAGTATCGAGCCTAGTAGCATGTTGATGTACTCCTGGAAGTAAAGCAGGCCCCATCTTATGCCGCCGTACTCTGTTGTGTATCCAGCTATGATCTCCTCCTCAGCCTCGCTCTGATCGAAGGGTATCCTGCCGAGATCGGTCACGAGAGCTATTGTGAAGACTATGAACCCGAGCGGCTGAGCGAACGCGTACCAGAGAGTCTGGCTCTCAACGATCTCTACAAGGTTGAGGCTGTGAGCCATCAGAGCAACAGCTATGACGCAGACACCCATCGGAACCTCGTAGGCGATCATTCTCGCGATTCCTCTGAAGGCACCCAGCATCGAGTACTTGTTGTTGGAGCTGAACCCGGCCATGAAGACCGCGATCGTCGTTATGGAGAGCGCAGCTTCAACATAGAACGCGCTGATGTCCATGTTCGCAACGACCAGAGGATAATCCTTCCCGTCGATCCTCAGCGCGCCGAAGGGTATTGCGGCTGCCACAAGCATTGTTGTTATGCTCGCTATTATCGGCGCCCAGACATAGACAGGCTTGTCCGCGCCTCTGGGTATGCTGTCCTCCTTTGTGAAGAGCTTTATCGCGTCAGCGCCCAGCTGCAGCAGACCCCATCTGCTCCCAACTCTGTTGGGGCCGAACCTGGCCTGGATATCGCCCAGGAACTTCCTCTCGAGCCAGACCACAGCCATGGCGCCGATGTTGATCACCCCAGAGATTATGGCAGCCCCTATAAGGCCTATGGCCAGAGCGTATATCTTTGGCTCCTGGGCAGCCCAGGCAGATACGGTCTCTATGATTGTCGATAAATACAACTCGAATCCCCCTTAGCGGTCCACCTCGCTTGTGCATGCGTCCATGCTGCCTGCTATTGCGACCACATCAGCAACGTAAGCACCCTCGAGAAGCGGCGGAAGAGCCTGCATGTATGCGTACACCGGACCCCTGACCTTCACCCTGTATGGCTTCTCAGATCCATCGCTCACGACATAGAATCCCATCTCGCCGCGCGGATCCTCGACCCTGTAGTATGCCTCTCCTGGCTCGGGCTTGATCTTCTTCGGAAGCTTCTCCTGTATCGGCCCATCCGGTATCCGGTCCAGACACTGCTCTATGATGTGGATGCTCTCCAGGATCTCCTCCAGGCGGACCTCAACCCTGGCCTCAGCATCTCCCGCCTTTCTCGTCACGACCTTGAAGTCCAGATCAGGGTAGACCAGAATCGGATCCTCCCTGCGCATATCATACGGCGTATCAGATGCCCTCAGCGGCGGTCCGGAGACGCCAAGCCTGCGCGCATCTCCAGGCGAGAGAACGCCTATTCCGCGCATCCTTCTCGTGTATATCGGATCGCTGTGGAGCAGATCCATGTACTCCTCTGTCCTCTCCCTCATCCTCTTCAGTATCGGGCGGGCCTTGTCTGCGAATCCATCAGGCAGATCGTTTCTGACCCCTCCAAATCTCACGAATGTGTGCGTGATTCTGGCGCCGGTGATGCTCTCCATTAGATACACTATGTCCTCCCTGTCTATGATCATGTACTGGAATGGGGAGTATGTCGCAGCACCGAGCAGCGTCAGGAACTCGCCTGTTCCCAGGAGATGGCTCTGAATCCTTGAGAGCTCCGCGAGTATCACCCTTATGTACTGCGCCCTCTCAGGCGGGGTGATTCCGAGAAGCCTCTCAACCGCACCGCAGTAGGCCTCGTTGTTTGTTATGGACGCGAGGTAGCACATCCTGTCCGTGTAAACAATCCCCTGGAGGTACGTCCTGTTCTCCATTATCTTCTCTATGCCCTTGTGGATGTATCCCACATCCAGGAACGCCTTCTTGACCCTCTCGCCCTCGATGAGGAGATCGAGCAGGAACGGCCCGGGGACGATCGCATGCTGCGGACCCATGTGCATGATCATCTCAGAGTCGGACTTTATCTCAGCCTCCTCGCGCTCCCTGAACGTCGGATACTTCGGCCTCTCAGGCACCACGCCCGCCTTTATCAGCTCCGGATGGGGCATTATCTTGAACTCTGTGTAGCCGTCAGGGCCCACCTGCTCTATAGCACGTTCGCCTGTAGTCGTATCCGGGTATCCCTTGAAGTCCTTCCTCCAGGGCCAGTATCCGACGAGCTCGTCAGGCAGGAGGAGAGGATACAGCTCCGGGTGCCCCTCGAAGTTGATGCCGAACATCTCCCAGATCTCGCGCTCGTACCAGTTCGCATTCCAGTAGAGCCCTGTGAGCGATCTGACCGATGGTTTGTCCCTGGGAACCTTTACCTTCATCAGGACAACAACCTGATGCGCCCCATGACTCGTCAGGATCTCCACGACCTCGAAGAGGTTCTCGTTTATCCTGTCAATGCCTGCAGCACCGGAGTAGTGATCGAAGTCCTTCTTGTCCCTCAGAAACTGTGTTATCTCGACGAGCCTCTTCGGATCGACTGTTATCCAGAGGCGGCGATCAGACTCGACCCTCGACTCAAGAACCGCTCCTGGAAAGGCCGACTGGATCGCGCTCAATACATCGCCAGCCGTAAGCAGAGACCTCCCTCCTTAGTAGCCTCGTTTATCCTTCCGCTGCTTGATCTTCTCCTGGAGCTCCACGAAGCCCTTGATGAACTGCTCCGGCCTCGGCGGGCATCCAGGGACGTACACATCGATCGGGAAGAAGTCGCTTGTGTTCTGTATTATGTTGTAGGAATCGTAGAACGGCCCGCCGGATATGGCGCACTCTCCTACCGCGATACACCACTTGGGCTCGAGCATCTGCTCCCAGAGGTTTTTGATGGCCGGTAGGTACTTTCTCGTGATGTAGCCGCTGATGATCATCACGTCGGCCTGCCTCGGGGTGGCTCTGGGAATTATCCCGAACCGATCGCAGTCGTAGTGCGGGCAGCCGAAGACGAGCATCTCCACGCCACAGCAGCCCATCGGCTGCATCAGGAACCAGAGGGAGTTCTTGCGACCCCAGTTGAGCACGTTCTTTATCGGGCCCATCTGGATGATCTGGTGTATCTTCTCGGTGGTGGTGAACCAGACGTCCATCACCGGCCGGCCCCAGATCGTCCACTTCTCGATCTCCTCGTCGATGGCCACGGGTACAGGTATTACATCGCTTATACCCAACGCAACGCCTCCTTCTTTATCGCATACAGCAGTCCGACGACCAGTACCGCGATGAAAAGCACCATCTCGATCACTGCCATGTTGATGAAGCCGAAGATCATGAACCTCTTCATGAACTCAGAAGCGTAGACGTAAATCCATGGATACAAGAAAAGAACCTCGACATCGAAGATCACGAAGACGATAGCAAACAAATAATACTGAACATTAAACCGGATCTTCGGGTCGCGGACCGGTTTGAGTCCGCCCTCGTACACTGACGCCTTACGCCGGTTGGGTCTCAGAGGAGAAATGATCTTAACGGCAGCTAGAGCAACAATAGGCACGATGGCACCCATCACCAGAAACAGAATAATCGGGATATAATAGTCCACTGCCAACGGTTCGCCGGTCATTGTTTTTCCTCCGTAAAAGCTAAACACCAGGCATGGTATAAAAGGTTTGTGAAATTGATTCATGCTATCGGCGAACTCGATTTCGCTGAGGTGAATTGAGAGAGCACTTACGTATGATCTGTAATATCCTGAAGTACTGATCTCATGTTCTGTGAGGTTTAAATATCTTCCAGTAGCTGTACAGAGCGGTGAGGCAGATGTACAGATTTATGAGCATGTTTGCCTGTGTGATGCTGGTGCTGCTTCTTCCAGCGAGCTGTGTGGATGCCGGACTCATGGAGTTGATTTCCTCATATGATGATCCCCTCATGACATCTCTGGATCTGGCGTTTCTGCTCGTCACACATGGGTACAACGCAATCCCAGAGGATGGTTGTGTTGTCGTGGTCGCAGGCAATTCCACATACACGCTTGTGCCCAACGGAGACCGGCCCGGCCTTGCTGATATCTCTGGTTCAAAGAGCTCGAGCTTGACTTTTAACTGAACAGTCTGTCTCACCAACAGCAGCTCGAGCAACCCCTGCTGCCCAGCAGGTGCTGTACCTTTTGAAGTTTTGGGACGCTGGTTCGAATTGCTGAACATGCTCAATACGTTGAGGTAAATTGCCCTATGGGAGTATTTCTGGATGAACGACTATGCCCGATGATAGCGGCTTCACTTGATCAGTAACTCAAGTACGCTCACGATATTGAGCAAATACGAATTGCTGAACACAGGTCGATGGTCTCTGACCACACAGATTTCACCACACAGATTTCAGGTCGCATGCTGTTGATCTCAACACATCCTCATAATGAACAGGTACCGACGTCCAAGATGAATCGCTCTCCGAACCGGTGACCAAAAGCATTATACAGGTTGATTTCCACCGGCTCGCTGGTGAAGTTCATTGGATCGGCTGGAGCTGGTGATAAGGAACACTGAAGAGGTTGTGACGCTGGAGGAGCTTCAGGAGATGCTTGATGCCAGGGAGCATCCGAGGGCGTATGTCGGCTACGAGACGAGTGGGAATATACATCTCGGCCACATGCTCACCGCGAACAAGCTTCTTGATATGCAGAGGGCGGGATTCGATGTGGTCGTCCTCCTGGCAGATCTTCACGCCTACCTCAACGAGAAGGGATCTCTGGAGGAAGTTAGGAGGATCGCCGATTACAACAAGGAATGCTTCATCGCTCTGGGACTCGACCCGGAAAGAACGGAGTTCGTCTACGGAACCGAGTATCAGCTGAGGCCTGAGTATGTGATAAAGGTCCTGCAGATGGCGAGGAACACAACTCTGAACAGGGCGAGGAGGAGCATGGACGAGGTATCGAGAAGCGCCGAGAATCCCATGGTCTCTCAGATGATATATCCGCTGATGCAGGCTGTGGATATAGCCGATCTGAAGATAGATGTCGCGGTGGGCGGCATGGACCAGAGAAAGATACACATGCTCGCAAGGGAGGAGCTGCCGAAGCTGGGATTCCCTGCGCCTGTGTGCATCCACACACCCCTCATCCCGGGGCTGGACGGAAAGAAGATGTCGTCCTCTAAGGGAAACAACATAGCGGTCGACGAGCCGGCAGAGGAGATAGAGAAAAAGATCATGGCAGCATACTGCCCCGCAAAGATAACAGAGAACAACCCAATCACAGAGATATTCAAGTACCACATATTTCCGAGGGTCGATTCGGTCACTGTGAGGCGACCCGCGAAGTTCGGCGGCGATGTCACATTTGATAGCTACAGGGCGCTCGAGGAATCGTTCGTGAGCGGCTCGCTCCATCCCATGGATCTGAAGAAGGCCTGCGCTGAGCAGATGATAGAGATACTCGCCCCGGTCAGGGAGCGGGTCAGATCCCTCCGGGCTCAGACCTCCATGTAGAGCTTTATGCTGTAGATCAGAGCCGCTATCAGAATCAGCGAAGCTGCCAGCGCGCCGAGCTCTTCTGTCATATCCACCTCACAATTATTTCTTCTCATGCCCCTGCGATCGAACCGACCCGGTTCGGCCTGAGAGGTGGATCCGCGTCGCCTCTCCCCCTGCACTCTTCGGCACACACGCTGTGGTTGAGACGTCAATCTGCTCCATCTCCCCCATCCGCCCCTCAGATCGTCCAGCCCCGCAGCTGCTCATACAGCATTTCTGGAACCATGCAATATATTTTTCCCCGTGAGCACGGATGTGATCTCTATCCTCTCCAGATCGCCTCTCACCCTCATCCCCCATATCACATTCGCCTCTGGATCGATCGCTCCCGTCATGCTCTCCGCTATGTGGTTCGCATCCCTCAGCGTCAGAGTGATCCCGCCTGTGATGTGCAGGAGACAGCCTCTTGCTCTCCTCATATCCAGCAGGCCCGAGGATCTATCGAGAGCATCCCGCAGAGCGCTCTCCGGAGACGGGCCTGTTCCTGAGATTATGCATGCCTCTGTGCCACAACGCATTACCGTCCTGAGATCCGCAAGATCCAGATTTATTATCGATGGCTCGAGCAGCATGTTCGAGATGCACGAGACCATTTTCGCAAGACGCAGCTCGGCATCGTCCGGCTCTGAGGGAGCGTCGACGACCACCGCAGGGCCCCTGCCACGGAGCAGCTCGTGGTTCAGGTGGCGAAGTCCCCGGTCTTCACGCGGACCACCGCCCTCCCCACCTGCAACCAGGAAAACCATGACCGCGAGATCATTCGCCTCCGCAATCCTTGCCGCCAGGCGCGACGTGCGAATCAACTCCACACCATCAGATATCATGAAAACAACAGCTGCGCTGCCCAGAAGCTCAGGCAGCTGTCCAGAGTTCAGCGTCTCCGATGCCTGCCTCTGAACATCCGGTCCATTGCCAATGAAAATAACGCAGGAGCTGTGATCGATGCGCATCTCGCCACCAGAACCACATTTCCTGCTCCGAGCCATGCGGCGCACAAGATCAGCGCCAGAGCCGAATCCGGCCAGGACGATCCCGGGCGTGCCAGGATTGCTCATGATCTCTCACCCTTCTGCTGCTCCCAGATCGTATGAGGACTTTCATATATAGAAAGCATACCACTCAACGCTGTGAGACTGCAGGATATTCCCGGCGTCGGGCCCCGCCTGAGGGAGCGTCTCCTCTCGCATTTCGGGAGCGAGGAGAGGGCCTTCAGGGCGATCGCAGATGAGGATATGGAGGACCTGAGATCAGCGATCGGCGAGCGCCAGGCCATGGCCACGGTCAGAGCTGCCAGAGGCCTGCGATACGGTGCCTCTCCAGAATCATTCCTGGCCACCGGTGAGGCTGAGAGAATATACAGAGCTGTCCTGAACAGAATGGCAGAGCATGCGAACACTGCATATGCCAGAATGCGGATATTCACTCTTTTCCCATCCGGATCTCCAGAGCTCATAAATGAGACGCGCTCGCTCTCGCTGCGCGCCGTGGATCTACGCAGGAGGCTCGGCGACGTACGGGAACTCATGCGCAGGATAAAGCCGCTCAGGAGGAGAGAGGCTCAGAGGATAAAAGGAAGGGCGATTGTCGCGAGATCCCCGGAGGAGCTCGAAAGGGTGAGATCGATGGGCTTTGACAGGCTCCTTGACATTCATCTGGCTGAGAGCCCTGGAGAGCTGCGAGACACAGCCAGCGGCTACGATCATGTGATCGTTCTTGGCGACCCAGGAGCATCCCTTCCCGGAGTGGAGATCGCGGAGCGGCTCGAAGTCTGGTACATTGCCCCCGAGGCTGTCCTCAGCTTCTACACAGACAACCGGGATGTTCTGGAGGCTGCCATGGATCTCGGAGCACTGCTTGAGGAGAGGGGCATCGAGCGGTTTGAGGGTCTGGCTGAGCTCAGGGATGCGCTCCGAAGGCTGTTCGATGGCGCAGATTCACCAGACATATCACGCATTGATGATATTCTCAGAAGATTACCCGAAGCGATCGATTCTGCGCTCGCCCGGGCGAACGTCGAGCTCCGCCAGCGCATAGAGGCGAGCTCTGTGACCCTCGGCGGCCAGGATCTCCTCAGGGCGCTGGGGCGCGGGGATGTGATCAGGGATGTGTTCGAGATGCAGATGCAGGGCATCTTCAAATCTGTGATATCTGATGCAAGGGCGAGGGTCGCCTCGAATCTGAACATGAGAGGTGGTGAGGCCATATGGCTGGAGGAGATCATATCCCAGGAGATAAAATACCCCATCGAGATCAACCACAGAGCGCTGCGCCAGCTTGAGCTCGAGCTGAGGAGAAGGCGAGAATCAGATGCTCTGCGCATCAAGAGAGAGATGGCCAGATCTCTGACGAGCATGGATGTGATCGCAGCGAACCTCATAAAAAGATTGATGCAGCTTGATTTCCTCTACGCCATCGGAAGCTTCGCTGTATCATACGAGCTCACGATGCCTGAGCTCATCGACGCTCCTGGAATAGGATTCCGCGATGGAAGGCATCTCTTCATCCAGAATCCTGAACCTGTGAGCTACAGCCTGGGGTCGTGCGGGATCTCCGAGCACAGCGAGAGGTCCGCGATACTGAGCGGGGTGAACTCCGGAGGCAAGACATCGCTCCTGGAGCTCATCGCACAGATAGCGATACTGGCACACATGGGCCTGCCCGTCCCAGCGAGAGAGTGCAGGGTATCGATCTTCGAGGAGCTGTACTTCTTTGCAAAGAGCAGCGGCACTCTCAGCGCAGGAGCGTTCGAGAGCACGATGAGAAAGCTCTCAGCAATCGCCACGGAGAGGCGAAAGCTGGTTCTAGCGGACGAGATGGAGGCGATAACAGAGCCCGGGGCGTCTGCCAGGATAATCGCATCGATACTCGATATGATTCACGAGAACGGCTCTGTGGCCCTTTTCGTGAGCCATCTCGCAGATGAGATACGCAGATTCTCAAAGACAGCTGTCAGGGTGGACGGGATAGAGGCAGAGGGTCTGGATGATAACAACAATCTCATACTCACCAGGAGTCCCAGGTACAACCATCTTGCCAGATCCACGCCGGAGCTGATACTCGACCGGCTTGTCCGGACAACAGAGGGTGAGGAGAGAATATTCTACGAGAGCCTGCTCATGAGGTTCCGTAACACCCAGCCATGATCCGGCTTACGGGTCGTGTGCTCGTATTACCATCCGCAGCGCTCAATCTATCAGTAGAGTCCCTCCGATGCTGTCGGCTCCAGCAGAATCATTCGGTCATGCGAGCCCACGACAGGGATCTCAGAGTGATGCCCATCGCATGCGATTCCAGTGCTTCACCGGTTCCTCTCCAGGGAAAAAATAAATATGTTGTCCTCCTCCGATTAACATGGTGATCTGAATGGCGAGAATGCCGGAGGATGTAAAGCAGACCCTGGAGAAGCAGAAACCTGTGCCGATAGCGACTGCCAGCAAAAATGGGGTTCCAAACGTTGTTTTCATAGGTCTCCTCAAGATACTCGATGACGAGAGGCTCCTGATCGCTGACAACTTCTTCAACAAGACCGCGGCAAACCTTCAGGAAAACCCGAAGATGTCCATTGTCTGCTACAACTCCGAGACCAAGAAGTCGTTCCAGATAAAGGGATCTGTCGAGGTTCACAGGTCGGGGCCGATCTACGAGGATATGATCAAGTGGGTTCATGGAGTGAATCCGAAGCTGCCGGCGAAGGCTGCGGTCCTCTTCAAGGTGGAGGAGATATACAACGCGATGTGGGGACCGGGTGCGGGAGAGCGAATAGTCTGATCCACCTACCCCCCACCTGCAAGAAGACGGGCAGAGGGGGGCGATGCTCATTTATTTTCGGTATTCATGATCGTCATCCACACGTGCGCAGATGCCACTTTATTTCTCCAATCAGAAGCATAATCTCCGCTGGATTTGAACTGTCATCCGTGCAATCATAAAAAATAGCACCATCATAAACAATAATACAATGGAAATCTCTTTATACTATAAACATCGTAGTTTCACGATGGGTGATTAATTGAGCGGCAAGACCGATCATTTAAGAGAGCTCGTCCTGAAGATCGCCCCCACGACCAAGGTCGTCGAGAAGCCTGCAAAAAAGCATGGTACGTTAAGAAGCACTTCTGAGATCGAGCAGGCCCTTCTCGGAGTCGTCTCTGAGATGATTAAGGCATACAACATACAGACAAAGCTCACACCAAAACAGCTCGCGACTGTTGTAAGACTGTTTTACAAAGGTCTCAGCGATACTGAGATCGCAGAGCAGCTGGGAGACCGTGCGCTCAACAAGACTGTGAGCCGGGCCCGGATAAAGCTCCACCTCTTCCGCGATTCAGACCTCAAGCCGCCCTTCGACAGGGAGCTCTTCATAAAGCTCTGGGAGGAGGGAAGGTCTGTGAAGGAGATGAGCGAGATCCTTCACGTGGCTCCATCAACTGTGAGCGAGTACAAGAACATATTCGAGAGCCAGAAGGCTTCTGAGAGAGATGGATACCTCAAGAGGTTTGAGGAGATACTTTCAGATCAGGACGTCTCTGAAAGGATGGTCTCCCACATATCCAAAGATGGCCTCCAGGACACGATGGACACAGACTACGAGGTGGCGGAGGCGTAATCTCGATCAATTTCTCAGCAGGCACAGCGCTTGATACATCATCTGGCGCAGTGTAAAGACCATCTTTATTGGCTGTGACCCAGGGCAGACATGCTGAGTGGAACAGTTAGAAAATGAAAAGGGCAGTGGCCTGGATCAGAGGGTACCAGGTCCGGCTTCGGCGTTAACAGGCGTCTCTAATCAGATGACCGGATGCTTTGACCCAATCGATATGAATGACGAGCATCATGAGGGTCGTGGTCTCGAACACCCGTAGGCTCTCAGGAATCGGTGTGTTCGGTAATTGCTGCTGATTCCCACAGGCCCGGATGTGTCTGAATTCAACGATTCAACACCACGACCCAGCATGATGATGAGCAGAGTCAGGACCTTCGGGATCCCACAGCCACAGGGAAAAATTTATATACTAGTTCCGGCTCCTTACTAACAAAAGGTTAGTAAGATAAGGTTAACAAGAATCGCACAGGGGTACAAACAAGATAAAGTTTTGTGCCATGCTGTGATACTGTATATAGAGGTGTTGATATGACAGATGAGGTAGTTCTGAAGGTTGGGGAGGCGCGAGCTTCCGATGTTGGAAGAGGAATCGCACGCGTGGATCCCGCTGTTATAAAGGAGAAGGGCTGGCAGGCCGGGGACGTCATAAGCATCAGAGGGAAGAAGCAGACTGCTGCACTTCTCTGGCCTGGCTATCCTGAGGATACCGGAACAGGCATAATCAGAATGGACGGCACGCTCAGGAGGAACGCAGGGGTCACCATAGATGAGAGGGTCCCTGTCAGGATCATCCAGGCAGCTCAGGCCGAGACCGTGGTCTTCGCTCCCACCGTTCCGCTCCGCATAACAGGCGGAGAGGAGTATCTGAGGAGGTACATGGAGGGCAGGGTGATCTCGAGAGGAGATATCATAGAGCTCAACGTCATGGGGCGCAAGATCGATCTCGTCGCTGTGAGGGTCACGCCTCCCAGAGACGCTGTTGTGATAGGAGACCGCACCAGGATAGAGCTCAGCGAGAAGCCGGCGAAGGAGGAGAAGATGATACAGCGCGTGACCTACGAGGATATCGGCGGTCTGAGCGCTGAGATCAAGAAGGTCAGGGAGATGATCGAGCTCCCGATGAAGCATCCTGAGCTCTTCGAGCGGCTTGGTGTGGAGGCTCCGAAGGGTGTGCTTCTGCACGGTCCGCCAGGCACCGGCAAGACACTGCTGGCAAGGGCTCTTGCATCCGAGACCAACGCTCACTTCGAGACCCTGAGCGGCCCTGAGATTATGTCCAAGTACTACGGCGAGTCAGAGGAGCGTCTCAGGCAGCTGTTCAAGACCGCAGAGGAGAATGCGCCCAGCATAATTCTCATAGACGAGATCGACTCGATCGCGCCCAAGAGAGAGGAGGTCACAGGCGAGGTTGAGAGGAGAGTCGTCGCCCAGCTACTCGCGCTCATGGACGGCCTGGAGTCACGTGGCAAGGTCGTGATAATCGGCGCCACGAACCGGCCGGATGCCCTCGATCCCGCGCTACGCAGGCCGGGCAGGTTCGACAGGGAGATCGAGATCGGGGTGCCGAACAGAGATGCAAGGCTGGAGATCCTCCAGATACACACAAGAGGCATGCCTCTGAGCTCTGATGTGGATCTCGGAAAGCTTGCTGACATAACCCACGGTTTCGTCGGAGCGGATCTCGCTGCACTCGCAAGAGAGGCCGGCATGCGTGCTCTGAGGCGTGTGCTGCCGGAGCTGGATCTAGAGGTCGAGTCGATACCCGCTGAGATCCTGAACAAGATCGAGGTGACAATGGCGGACTTCATGGACGCCCTGAGGGATCTCGAGCCATCAGCTATGCGTGAGGTCCTGGTGGAATCGCCAAACGTCCACTGGAGCGATATCGGTGGTCTCAAGCAGGCAAAGCAGGAGCTGATGGAGGCTGTGGAGTGGCCTCTCACCTACCCGAAGATCTTCGAGCACATGAAGGCCAGTCCGCCAAAAGGGATCCTCCTCTACGGACCGCCTGGCACTGGCAAGACGCTGCTCGCAAAGGCGGTGGCGACTGAGAGCCAGGCGAACTTCATAAGCGTCAAGGGTCCGGAGTTCCTGAGCAAGTGGGTTGGAGAGTCAGAGCGCGCTGTCAGGGAGACGTTCAGGAAGGCCAAGCAGGCCGCGCCTGCAGTGGTCTTCTTCGATGAGATAGACGCCATCGCTCCCATGAGAAGCTCAGGGGCAGCAGACTCGCATGTGACAGAGAGGGTGATAAGCCAGATACTCTCTGAGATGGACGGGCTGGAACCGCTGCACAATGTGATAGTCATAGCTGCCACGAACAGGCCTGACATAATCGATCCCGCGCTTCTCAGGCCCGGAAGGTTCGACAGGATGATAGAGATCGGACCGCCTGATGAGGAGGCGAGGCTGGAGATACTGAAGATACACACCGCAAACAGGCCTCTTGCAGATGATGTGGATCTCGCTGAGATAGCAAAGCGCACCGAGAACTACAGCGGTGCGGATCTTGCAGCGGTGTGCAGTGAGGCTGTGATGCTCGCGATAAGGGAGTATGTGCTTGCTGGCAAGCCACAGGACGAGGAGTCTCTGAAGAACCTCAGGGTGGAGCGCAGGCACTTCGAGGAGGCGCTGAAGAAGGTCAGGCCGAGCCTGAAGGATGTGCGAACACATTACACGCTCCCGAGATGAGCGGCTTCGAGAAAGCGCGCTCTTCTTCCCCGTCCCAGTATGGGACGGGATCTCCTGCTTTTCTTTAACCGCTCTTGTAAATCTGATAACCTGGCCGAAGAGGCACCAGTCATGCCATGCGCTCGTTTCGACTTATCTTCGACTGCGTCGAAGGCCTGGCGGGCGAACTGGTGTATTCAGCAACCTGCCTGAATGTCTCAAGTTGCTGAATACATAAGAGCCTCTGTCGCTCTTACCCATCTGATAACTTGCCCGAAGAGGCACCAGTCACGCTGTGCGCTCGTGGCGAGCGAATGAGTGCATTCAGCAACCTGCCTGCATGGCCTCCAAGTTGCTGAATACATAAGAGCGAATCCATAAAACCAGATCGCATAAAATGGACGTTTGTGAGGTCCCGGCAGAGAACGAACCGCTGCATTTAATTTCTGGCTCGCATCCTAGGGGCGATCATGAGCAAAATTGGAAAATCGATAAGGCTTGAGCGCATAATAGACAGAAAGACCAAGAAGACCGTCATAGTTCCGATGGACCATGGACTCACAGTCGGCCCCATACCCGGTCTCATCGATCTCGCAGCTGCCGTGGATAAGGTCGCGGAGGGTGGCGCAAATGCTGTCCTCGGGCACATGGGTCTTCCGCTGTACGGCCACAGAGGTTACGGGAAGGATGTCGGGCTCATAATCCATCTATCAGCGTCGACATCGCTCGGCCCGGATGCGAACCACAAGGTGCTCGTGACCAGGGTTGAGGATGCGATAAGGGTTGGAGCAGATGGAGTCAGCATCCATGTGAATGTGGGTGCCGAGGACGAGGCAGAGATGCTGCGCGATCTGGGCATGGTCGCGAGGAGATGCGATCTCTGGGGCATGCCGCTTCTCGCCATGATGTATCCGCGCGGCGCGAAGGTCAGGTCCGAGCACAGTGTTGAGTATGTGAAGCATGCAGCCAGGGTCGGGGCCGAGCTGGGCGTGGATATAGTCAAGACAAACTACACGGGCTCTCCGGATACGTTCAGAGAGGTCGTCAGAGGATGCCCTGCCCCGGTGGTCATAGCAGGCGGCCCGAAGATGGATACCGAAGCAGATCTCCTCCAGATGGTGTACGATGCGATGCAGGCTGGCGCTGCCGGCATCTCCATAGGGAGAAACATCTTCCAGGCAGACGATCCAACCCTGCTCACCAGGAAGCTCTCCAAGATCGTGCATGAGGGCTACACGCCAGAGGAGGCCGCGAGGCTGAAGCTCTGACCGATCCTGTCCATCTTTCGCAGAGCCAATGGTGCTGCGCTGCGCTCCTGGCGATTGAACGAGCGCTTCCAATAAGAGCGACTCTGAAATCCTCACGAGTCCATGTCGCGGGCTTGAGGGATCTGAAATCGATAGCCCCTGGCGTGAGTCGAGATGAAAACGCCTGCAGTTCTCCACATGCACATCCTTTTTGCCCGGAGCTGAGCAGGCAGTGAACGTGGCTGCCCTCTTTCATTGACAAGCCTGCACCAGAGCACATCATGTAACATGCAACTGGAGGTTCGGAGTGAGGATCCCGGGCGTTGCACGCCCAGGAAAAATAAGCGCCCGGACCGGGATTCGAACCCGGGTCGAAGCCTCGACAGGGCTTCATGATAGGCCACTACACCATCCGGACATTTCTCAAGTCCCGCCTCCCAGATTCGAACCGGGGACATCGCGGTGACTGCGCGCAGCACCATGAAGGTGCGATACATACTACAGCCGCGCACTCTACCAGGCTGAGTTAAGGCGGGCCTCGCTATTGGTCGACGTGCTTGTACTTAAGCTCTTCGATAAGGGTTTGGGACCTGTCCGAATAACATTATTACTGGACTGCACCCCCCAATAGTAGACAGGTAGTTAAGCAACATTATTTATAGTATTCCGCATAAGTTGCTATAATATAGAATGTCACATAAAATTGTCTATGAAGTATGACATATCCAGTAGCTTTTAAATGGATTTACATGGAGTGACGCAAAGGACTATAAAGCGACCTCCGATTCGAACTGATCTGGTGACATGTAATCCAATGCTGAATGCAGTCTTTTCTTGTTGTACACATCTTCGATAAAAATGCCAGATGTTTTTGAGTGCATCCTCGAACGTCTCGTATTCATTCAGATATACCTCCTCTACTTTTAGAGTCTTGATAAAGCTCTCGGCGAACGCATTATCGTATGGATTACCTTTTCTGGACTTGCTGATCAGGATATTGTGTTTCTTTAAAAAGTCAACATAATCTTTGGATGAGTGCTGCACACCCTGATCAGAATGATGTATGAGTCATGTATGAGTCCGGTTGTGGACTCAGACAATCGATCCTGCAGCGCCCTGGCCAATTCATTCATAGTCAGCTGGCTTTCCAGGCTCCTGCTCAGATCCCAGCCGATAGACTTTCTGCTGTAAAGGTCCAGGGATCACCGCGAGATATATGTGCTCATGCTGCAGCTGAACGTATGTGATATCCGGAGCCCAAACCTGATTCAATCCCGTGATCCCGATATCCTTCAAAAGGTTTGGATATACCGGCGATATACCGGCAGTCCGTGACTGGAATCGGTAGTTTTCGGCTTGAATCTCTTCTTAAAGCACACAGGTTATACTGTCGCATCAGTCTCAGCACGCGTTTGTGGTTGGCCGAGCAGCCAAGATTATGGAGTTCTTCTGTTATCCTTCGGTAACCATAGCCAGGGAATTCCAGGCGCAATATCTTGAATCTGATTCCTCAGATCTATATCTCCGTTGTTCACTGATGCGTTCATTTCCAGATGCCGCAGCCATTTGTAACAGCCGCTGCGGCTCACTTCGAGCGCCTGACAGGATCGGGAGACCGACAGCTTAAGACCATCTGATATAGCCTCCTCAATGATCATGTACCGCCTCCTGGCGCTGGTTTCAGTCGCTCCTCCCGAACCTTCTTCTGACTCAGGGCAAACGCTTTTTTTAAAGCTCATTCTCAGCGTACGCCTGCCCGAGCAGCCTCTCAAGCTCAGCAATCCTCGCCTCGTAGCTGCACCGGTTGCCATTGCCTCTGAACCCCATTTCTGGATTCTCAGTCAGCTCTTTCCTCCACCTGCACGGAAGACTCGGATGAATACCATGCTCTCGCGCTATCTGAACCAGTGGTTCCCAGACTCAAGCTCAGCTACTGCTGATATCCTGAAATCCCGGTCATAACGCCGCATTGTCGTCTTCATCTGCTCCCCCTCCATGGATCGATTTGCCTAACTCATTGTCCACTCGGAGGGGTTCACTCCACTGCAGGAGATTCATGCCATCAACCAAGCAGTGAGGCGCCGGATATAAATTAACAGACCAATGGATATCGATTTCGATGCCGATAACTTTCAAAATAAACACATTCAGGGGAGCCAACCCCATCGGATCAACTCAACAGAGGTAGACTACCAAAAGGTATCCGGTCACGAAAGTCTTGACATTGAACGTGCCTCAAAATAGACGACGAGCATATAGCCGCACGGATACTGCGTAGGCACTGCAGGATCGCCCATCACAACAGATCACGGAGCAGTTTTGGACATCATACTTTTAGGCTAATCATCAGGTGCCGCAGATACCGGTGGTGTGAGCTCACAATCGGATCCATGCGTCATCGATTAAGATCGACATGTGTAGAGATGGACTTAATAGTCTTATCTCGCCTCAGTACTGCTATCAGGACTCAAGTCCACAGGCAGTCGATTTGAACTCTTCAATCTGGCGGATCTCAATTTGTCAAATTTCATGGTCAATATATTTACATAAAATCCTTAACCGATGACCAGTGCAATCGGATCCGATTCGCCCCCATCTTCACCATCACTCGCGCTTCTGGTGCCACAACTTTTATGAAACATCAAATGATTTCCAGATAAAAATTCGCAGGATTCAGACATGAGAGCACTTCTCTTCGATCCATACTGCGGCGCCTCCGGCGACATGATACTCGGGGCGCTGATGGACCTGGGCGCGGACGGAGAATCCATCCGATCTGCTGTGGAGTCTGTCGGATGCGGGCTTGATGTGAACGAGAGCAGGTTCGATCACATCAGAGCTCTCAGGGTTAAGGTTCTCTCGGATAAATCGTTTCGCTCGCTCGGTGAGGCCAGGGATATTCTGAAGGCATCAACGCTCTCATCGCGAGCTCTCGAAAGAGCATTGAGGATTCTGGAGATCATGGCATCAGCAGAATCCAGAGTTCATGGTGTCGATAAAGAGGATACAAGATTCCACGAGATGGGATCACTGGATGCGCTGGCCGATATAGCGGGATCCTCTGCGGCGATGGAGTCCCTCAGTCCGGACAGAATCCTCTCGACCGCACCCTCTGTCGGAGGTGGGATCACGGATACATCTCACGGAATGCTTCCGGTTCCCGCGCCCGCGACGCTGGAGATACTTCGCTCCCACAGGATACCATGGCGTGGAGGGCCTGTGCCTCATGAGCTCCTCACACCAACAGGCGCTGCGATACTGGCCGCATCAGTCGATGAGTTTCTGGAGCACCACCCCGAGATTGTAGCGGAGCACGTCGGGTACGGCGCCGGCTCCAGGGAGATCGGCATGCCGAATCTGCTCAGGGCGATTCTAGGGGAGATCCCGAACCATATGATACATGATCGCGTGGTACAGATAGAGACCAACGTGGATGATGTGACAGGAGAGATACTTGGAAGTCTCATCGACAGGCTCATGAAAGAGGGGGCTCTCGATGTAACGGTTGTGCCGGCTGTCATGAAGAAGGGCAGGAGCGGAAGCGTGATCTCGATCATCTCAAGGGAGGATGAGGCACGGAAGCTCTCCGCGGTTCTGATGAGGGAGACGGGAAGCCTCGGGGTCAGGGTGTTTCCGGCGTTTCACAGGCTGATCGCAGAGCGGAGGACTGAGAGCGTCGAGATCATGGGGAGATCTGTGCCTGTGAAGATCGGATCGATCGGAGAGGAGATCATAAGTGTTAAGCCGGAGCATGATATCTGCAGGCAAATCGCTGAGGAGCTCAATGTTCCTGTTAAGGATATCGTCAGGATGGCATCTGAGAGGGGATGGAGTATCGCAGGTCGCAAGATTGATTAGGTCTGATGGAAGCGCTGATACCATGAATCTCAACTCCTCCAGAAGTCTCTACGAGCGCGCGAAGAGGCTAATGCCCGGCGGCGTCAGCAGTCCGGTCAGGGCGATAAGGCCGTATCCGTTCTACGTTAGAAGGGCTGAGGGGCCGTACCTCTGGGACGAGGACGGCAACAGGTTCATCGACTACTGTCTCGCATACGGCCCGATGATTCTAGGACACAGGAACCCGGAAGTGATGAGAAGGGTCACAGAGCAGCTGGAGCGGGGGTGGCTCTACGGCACGCCCACAGCTCTGGAGATTGAGCTCGCGGAGCGGATAATCTCTCATTATCCATCCATGGACATGATCAGGTTTGTGAGCACCGGCTCGGAGGCGACGATGGCTGCCCTGAGAATCGCCCGTGGTTTCACAGGGAAGGACAGGATCGTCAAGATCGAGGGCGGATTTCACGGAGCTCACGACTCTGTTCTTGTTAAAGCCGGGTCCGGGGCCACGACCATCGGCGTGCCAGACTCAAAGGGCGTGCCCGCAGATACTGCAAAGAACACCATACTGGTTCCGTACAACGATCTCCATGCGATGGAGGATGCTCTGAGAAAAGATGATGTGGCAGCGGTGATAATGGAGCCGGTTCTGGGCAACATAGGTCCCGTGCTCCCAGTGGACGGCTACCTCCAGGGTGTAAGAAAGGTGACAGAGGAGCATGATGTCCTCCTGATATTTGACGAGGTCATAACAGGCTTCAGGCTTGCGCTCGGGGGCGCGCAGAGCTACTACGGTGTCAGGGCTGACATCACCACACTCGGGAAGATAATAGGCGGGGGATTCCCGATAGGTGTTGTCGGTGGGCGTAGAGAGATCATGGAGAACGTGGCCCCGCAGGGTGGCATCTATCAGGCAGGGACATTCAACGGATCGCCGGTCTCGATGGCAGCAGGCCTGGCAACCCTGGACATACTTGAGAAGGGCGTTCTTGACAGGATCAATGAGATGGGGTCGTATCTAAGAAAAGGCCTCTCAGATATCGTTGAGGATCTGAAGCTGGGGTACAGCGTATCCGGCATAGCCTCGATGTTCAAGGTCTTCTTCGGACCGCTTCCAAGGAACTACTCGGAGGCGCTGAGATGCGATAAAGAGGGATACCTGAGATTCTTCTGGAGGATGCTGGAGGCCGGGATATTCCTCACGCCCAGCCAGTACGAGACAGATTTCATATCAGCAGCTCATGATAAGGAGATCATCGATAAAACACTGGAGGCGTTCAAGCTATACCTCAGAGCCTGAGAGTTGGGACTCGCGGCAGCCCCCTGGCGCTGCGGCAGACGGAGATCGCTGTGAAGCGCCTTATCGAACATGGCGCAGATCCAGAGATCGTGACGGTCAGGACCAGCGGAGATCTCTTTCTCGACAGACCGCTGCACATGATCTCCGGGCAGGGATTGTTCGTGAGGGAGATAGATGAGCGGATGCTCTCGGGCGAGATCGATCTCGCGGTGCACAGCATGAAGGACCTGCCCAGCAAGCGCCCTGAGAGGCTCAGGATAGCCGCGATCCTGGAGAGGGACTCTCCCTGCGATATACTGCTCACAAGAGACGGCTCCAGCCTTGAGGATCTCAGACGCGGAGCTGTCATCGGCACATCAAGCATGAGAAGGGCGGCGCAGATCAGACGGGCCAGGCCAGATGTTGTTGTCAGAAGCCTCCGCGGAAACCTTCAGACCAGACTGAGGAAGCTGCACGCTGGGGAGTACGATGGCATAGTCATAGCTGAGGCAGGGGTTCAGCGTATGGGATACGACCTCAGCTACAGTGTGCTCGATCCAGGGTTATTTGTTCCGTCCCCGAACCAGGGGACGATTGCAGTCGTCTCCGTCGCGGGGACAGAAGGCGATGCGCTCGCGAGCCTGATAGATCACAGGCCATCAAGAGAGGAGACGATGGTCGAGCGAAGGATAATGGAGGTCGTTGGAGGAGGATGCCTGGTGCCGATGGCCGTATTTGCACGGCATCTTGGTGACAGGATACATGTCACAGCAGAGATCCTCTCGAGGGACGGGGAAAGGTTTGTAAGGCTGGAGGATACCGTCCGCAGGAACGATCTGGAGGGCGCTGAGATGATCGGGAGGCGCCTCCTGGAGATGGGCGGCGATGAGCTTGTGAGGGAGGCTGTACAGATTGAGCGGTGATTCTGGAAAGGTGTATCTGGTCGGCGCTGGACCAGGCGATCCGGAGCTGATAACCATAAAGGGGATGAGACTGCTCAGGGAGGCTGATGTTGTCCTGCACGACCGGCTTCTTAACGAGGAGCTTTTGAGGGATCTCAAGGCCGAGATCGTCGACGTCGGCAAGGCACCTGGAAGACACAGGCTCTCACAGGAAGAGATCAACGAGCTTCTCATCAAAAAAGCCCGTGAGGGAAAGATCGTTGTCAGACTCAAGGGCGGCGACCCTTATCTCTTCGGTCGCGGCGGAGAGGAGGCGCTTGCTCTCAGGGAGGCTGGAATCCCATTCGAGGTCGTCCCTGGTGTGACTTCAGCGATTGCTGCTCCGGCTCTCGCCGGCATACCGGTGACTCATCGGGGGATATCGACAGCCTTCACGGTCGTCACAGGGCATGAAGAGGCTGGCAAGGAGAAGGAGCTCGACTGGCACGCTCTTGCGAGGCTGGGGGGCACACTGGTGGTGCTCATGGGCGTGAGCAGGATCCGGGAGAACACATCGATGCTTATGGATGGTGGTTTGAGCCCGGAGACGCCCGCGGCACTGATAGAGCGCGGGAGTTGGCCTGATCAGAGGTGTGTCAGGGGAACTCTGGGGAGCATAGCTGAGCGCGCATCATCCTTAAGAGTGAAATCGCCCGCGGTCCTCGTTGTTGGGGATGTCGTCAATCTAGAGAAACATCTCGGCAGGAGAAGGATCGCAATCCTCAGGGCTGAGAGCCAGCTGGATGAGTCTGTGAGGCTCGCGGAGAGGTATGGTTTTGTTCCAGTCGCGGCTCCATCGATATCCCTGAGGGCTCTGGAGCTTCCCCCTGACATGGAGGAGAGGATCGAGAGCGCGGAGTGTGTGGTCCTCACCAGCTCAAACGGTGTGGAGATGATCTCGAGGAGGCCAGGGCTCCTGGATCTGATCCGCAAGAAGCGCGTCGCTGCCATAGGCCCGAGGACTGCGCAGGCTCTCTCGGACAGGGGGGTGAATGTAGATATTCTCCCAGATGAGTACAGCTCAAGGGGTCTTGTTGAGGCCCTCAAAGGTCTCAGGAGGGTGCTGCTTCTCAGAAGTGCTCAGGGATCTCCTGAGCTGATCGATGGGTTGCTCTCCTCCGGGGCTGAGGTTGATGATGTGCCGGTGTACGAGGTTAAGGGATCTGAGGACAGCAGGCTGGACGATCTGATAAGAAGAGCGGAGCTCATCGATGTCTTCGCGTTCACCAGCGGCTCGACTGCCAGATATCTGATGAGAAGAGCTGAGGAGCTCGGGATGGAGGATCATCTGAGGAAGGCCCTTGACTCAGCGCTTGTTGTCGCCATAGGGCCCCCAACGGCTGCGGTGCTCAGGGAGCTCGGAGTGAGGGTTGATCTCATTCCTGAGAGGTACACGTTCGAGGGCATGCTTGAAGCGGCGAGAATGGAGATCGGGGTGAGATCCTGATAATAATCTCAAAGATCCTTGCGGACAGGGCGACTGTCTGGGATGCGATCAGGGCCGCGGATCGGCCGTGCGAAAGCCTGCCTCCCGATCTGGTGAGGTTCTCGGCTGAATCAAGACCTGTTGTGATATGGAATCTGACCCGCAGATGCAACCTTAGGTGTGCTCACTGCTACATGGATGCAAGTGATGAGATGACGGATGAGCTCTCGCTCGATGAGGGAATAAAACTGATAGATGAACTCGCGGGTCTCAAAATCCCGATGCTCATATTCACAGGAGGCGAGCCGCTCATGAGCCGGCACTTCTGGGCGTATGCGTTTCATGCGAAAGAGAAGAACCTGAGGTGTGCTGTATCGACAAACGGCACTCTGATAACGCCAGAGGTCGCTGTGCTGCTCAGGGAGGCTGGAGTAAGATACGTCGGAGTCAGCCTGGACTCGTCATCGCCTGAGGTTCATGACAGGTTCAGGGGAGTTTCCGGCGCTCATTCCAGGGCGGTTCAGGGTCTGATCAACGCGAGGGATGCCGGGCTCAAGACAGGCCTCAGGGTCACGCTCACCAGGGACAACTGGTATGACATCCCGGCGCTGCTGAAGCTCGCTCTCGATCTGGAGATTCCCAGGTTCTGCATGTACCATCTCGTGCCGACCGGACGTGGCAGAGGCATTGCTGAAAGGGATGTCACCCCAGAGCAGAGGCGGTCGGTGATGCGCCTTCTCATGGAGGCCGCGCTGGAGCTGAGTGACAGGGAGATCGAGATCCTCACAACAGACTCGCCGATAGATGGAGCGTACCTGCTGGAAATGCTGAAGGGCGATCCGGAGAGGCTGGAGAGGGCGAGGATGCTGCTTATGAACGCGGGTGGATGTAGCGCTGGCTCCAAGGTCGCAAACATCTCTCCCAGAGGTGATGTCCATCCATGCCAGTTCATGCCCCAGATAGTTGCAGGCAATGTGAAGGAGAGGTCCTTCAGGGATATCTGGATAGACAATCCATCAAAGGAGCTTCTCCTCATCAGAAACTCCAGGAGGCAACTCAAAGGAGAATGTGGGAGCTGCAGCTACATCGATCTCTGTGGCGGATGCAGGCAGAAGGCTTTCTACTACAGAGGCGATATCCTGGAGACAGATCCCACATGCATGCTTGAGTTGGCGAGAGTCGCGGGCAGGTCTGAAGGCTGACTCCAGCGGGCGCCTCAGACCGAACCGGAACTTCCTGAGAGATTGCGACGCATCAAGCCAGGCGGGCACCAGCGCATTGCTTGAAGGTATTGGCTTTCGTGTGAAGGAAGGATATGGTTAATTGATGTGATACGAACAACTGAGGGGCTTCATAATGTATCGATCATTTGAGGTAAAAAATTTTCGATGTTTTCGCGAGTTGAAACTCACAGATCTGGATCGGGTCAATTTAATTGCGGGTAAGAATAATGTTGGCAAGACAGCCCTCCTGGAAGCAATATTTCTGCACTGTGGAGCATACAACCCGGAGCTGACATTGAGGGTTAATGCTTTCCGTGGCATTGAGGCAATTAAGATAGAGCTTCCGGGATGGACTGAAACACCGTGGGACGCGCTTTTCAACCAGTTTGATGCATCAAGGATTGTGGAACTGAAAGGGATAAACGAACAAAACGTTCTCCGGATACTACGGCTGAAGCTCATTCGCCAGACTCACGAATTGACCAGAATATATCAGACTCAGCGCGTTTTCGATAAACTCGAAGAGAGCGCACCCCTATCGACAGCAAGCTCTCAGGTGCTCGAGCTGGAGAGTGTGGAGATAGAGCAAAGCCAGAGCTATTATCTAATACTGGATGCTAAAGGCATACGCAGTGCTCCAATCCCACCACCACCGCCATTTCCGGCGATCTTTCTGCCAGCTCGGGGGCGCATCCCTATAGCTGAAGACGCCAGTCGATTTGGCAAATTGGAGTTGATTGGGCAGCAGGATCTGGTTTTGAAGGCACTGCAGGTCATAGAACCGCGACTTCGGCGCCTTGCAGTGGTGGTGGTTGGAGAGGTTCCTGTTATTCATGGCGATATTGGATTGGGCAGGCTTATGCCCTTGCCTTTAATGGGAGAAGGAATGGCACGTCTTACCAGTCTGGTGCTGGCCATCGCCAACACGCCAAAAGGCGTTGTTCTGGTAGACGAAATTGAAAATGGACTTCACCATTCCGTTCTGCCCAAAGTATGGCGGGCCATTGGGGAAACCGCGCGAGCATTCAACACTCAGGTTTTTGCCACAACGCACAGCTTCGAGTGTATTGTGGCCGCTCACAGGGCTTTCTCTGAGGGTGAAGGCTATGATTTCAGGTTGCATCGTTTGGAACAAGTCGACGATTTCATTCGCGTTGTAACCTATGACCAGGAGACAGTGGATGCGGCCATCGAAATGGGCCTGGAGGTACGATGATGGCCGTCTGGGCGGAAAGGATAGAAAGAATCGAATGTTCTAACGTCATAGTGGTGGAGGGCAAAGAAGATAAGCTGTTTTTCGAAGCGCTCATCAGGCACCTGGAGCTGCAGAACATTCAGGTGATATCCAGCGAAGGCAAAGATAATTTTCGGAGAACGTTGAAAGCGGTAATGAACCTCCCTGGCTCCTATGAGATTGAATCTATAGCCATTGTCAGAGATGGGGATGCAAATCCAGAATCCGCATTTCAAAGTGTCTGTGACGCTTTGCGAAATGCGGGTTTACCGGTCCCTGCACATCCAGGAGCATTCACCGGTGATAAACCGCGTGCTGCAGTCCTGATTCTTCCGGGACCGGACACGCCAGGAATGCTGGAGGACCTCTGCCTCAAAGCGGTTGCGGAGGACCCGGCAATGCGCTGCGTGGCAGAATACTTCGAATGCCTGCGTCGAAATTGTCTCTACTTCCCGGGCAATGTGGCCAAAGCAAAAATTCAGGTGTTTCTGGCATCGAGAGAGAGGGCGGGACTGCGTTTGGGCGAAGCGGCTCAGGCAGGCTATTTGCCCTGGGATGCAGATGCTTTCAGGCCTGTAAGGGATTTTCTTAAACAGATCTCAGGTGATGGCGTGTAGCCGTATCCCCCTGTCAACTCTATTATCCCCTGTTTGAGAAGCCCGCCAAGTGGTACATACGAAGATGAACCTCTTGATTCAAAACCCGCATGATAGAGGCGCATCCGGCTCGCGGTGGAGGGGGTCTGGCTGTTTTAATAAAGACCCAAGGACGACGGGACTGGCTGGGTTCCGGTATGGATGCTGTCTCGGACGAGGGGTACCGCCTCACCGTTTCTCACGCCCTCGAGACATGCGATTTCTGTACAGATAAAACCTCGCCTCCCCTCTGCATATCAGCTCCCTCGAGAACCCCTCAAGATCCGCGATCTCATCCTCCAGAGGCCTTATGAGAACATCAGCACCGATGCGGAGGGCGAGATCACCCATCGCGATCTGCACCTCAAGCGGAGGGCGTATCGAGTAGAGCAGGGAAGCGCCTCGATAAAGCTCCTCTGTTGGATTGAAGATGTCGTCGCACACCGTTGCGACTCCATCTATATTCACAGGGCATATGTCTGTGGCGATGAGATCTGGAATGAGCCTGGCAACATCCCCGGAGTGGCCTATCCCGATCTCGATGATCTTTCCCCTGTAATGAGAGAGTATGAACTCCGCGAGCTCCTGCGCGCCCCTCACTCACTCCACCGACTGTGCGAGCTTTTCCAGCGCGATCGACGCTGCCTTCTCGCCGGAGAGCAGCATGCCACCGAAGATCGGCCCCATCCTAGGGCCTGCGGCGACTGTTGTCGCGGCCATGCCAGCAACTATGAGCCCGGGATAGACCTCCCGGGTGGCATCGACGACGATCTTCTCCCCGAGCTCAGCCCACATCGGCTTCTCCCCTATCACCCCTGAATCTCCAACAATCGCCCCGGGGATCTTCTTCTGCACGACCCTGCAGACCGCAGCATCATGCCCAGTGCCGTCTATCACCACCCGCGCCCTGATCGCGAGGGGGTCGACGTGTATGCCGGCCATCTCCGCGGCGGTCCAGTTGATAACCAGTCCCACGATCCTGTCGCCCTCGCGGATCATCACATCCTCGACTGATACGAGATTTATCAGCTCCGCGCCTGCGTCTATAGCTCCTGCGGTCAGCTTCGCCACGACCTCTATTGAGTCAGCAACGTAGTATCCCTCTTCGAACTCGCGGTACCAGATGCTGTATTCATCCAGTATCCTGCACGCGTCCTTCTGCACAACAATCCTGGGGAACATCATGCCGCCTCCCCAGAGGCCGCCCCCAACTGAGAGGCGCTTCTCGAAGAGCACGACCCTCACATCAGCCTCTGCGAGCCGCTTCGCAGCAACGAGATTCGCAGGGCCCGCTCCGACCAGAGCCACATCGACATCTGTGCACTTTAGAAAGCTCTCGAGATAGCTCTCGACTATCGCCCTTGTGATCTTAACCTCGTCCAAAGCCATGTTGCTCTGCGTTGTGTCAGCTGTGATAAATATATTCCCCGCCAGCGACGGGCGCAGAGGATGTGGAGCGGGGATGAATACACAGCAGGGCGGGCGCAAATACCCCAGAGTGAACAGCGGTGGATACAGAATATTTAAACCGGATGCTGCGCAGTAGCATTCATGCTCTTCTTTGTGGGCCTCGGGCTGTACGACGAGCAGGACATCTCGGTGAAAGGCCTCGAGATAGTGAGATCAGCCGATGCAGTGTATGCGGAGTTCTACACCTCCCGGCTTATGGGCACATCCATCGAGAAGCTGGAGAGGCTTTACGGTCGCAGGATGAAGATCCTCTCGAGATCTGAGATCGAGGGCGAGCCTGAGTGGATCGAGGAGGCCAGGGAAAGGAACGTTGCACTGCTGGTTGGAGGTGATCCGATGATCTCCACAACCCATCTGGATCTGCGGCTCAGAGCGATTGAGATGGGCATTGATACGAGAGTGATACACGCATCGAACATCGCATCTGCAGTTCCGGGGATAACAGGGCTGCAGAACTACAGGTTCGGCAGGTCTGCCACTGTGCCGTTTCCTCATACCGTGAGGGGAAAGCGCATAGTTTCATCCGCACCATATGATGCTGTTAAGGACAACCTGAGCAGAGATCTCCACACGCTTCTCTACCTCGACATCCAGGACGAAAGGTTCATGAGCATAAATGAGGCCGCAGATCTCCTGATCGAGGTCGCAGAGGGGAGGGATGATGCGGGGTTTGCGTCGCGTCTCGCAGTCGGCATCGCAAGGGCCGGCTCAGAGGATATGTGTGTCAGAGCCGGCGCGCTTTCAGATCTTAGGATATGCAGCTTCGGCCCGCCTTTACATGTGCTTGTCATCCCTGGCAGGTTGCACTTCATGGAGGCGAAGGCGCTCAGAATACTCGCAGGCGCCACGGAAGAGCTGCTATCAGGATATGAGCTTTGAGGTGATGATATGAGGTTTCAGATTATAGCTCTCGTGATATGCATCCTTTTATCTGCACACTCCTCCGGAAGGGACACCACCATAGTCTACTCTGGAAGCGTTGTGCCGCTCGATCAGCAGGCATCTGATGTCGCAGGGGTATGGAGTGTGAGCCTGAACGACACCGTGATAACAGCGGCCATCAATCAGACAGGCCGTGAGATCACAGGTCGCTGCAGATCAGACGCCTGGAGCGGCGTGATCTCTGGCATGGTCTCCGGAGATCAGATGAGCATGGCAGTTGCAGCTCTCCAGGGAGACGTTCTGATATCAATATACATGAGCGGCAGGCTCGCAGGAGAGGTGGTGAATGGGGAGTTCATCAGAACGGACAGCAGCGGTCTCGCCGACACAGGATCTTTCATCGCGAGAAGGGTGAGCTCTGATACATCAGGATATACATCAGCGAAGAGGGTTGTGATCAACAGAACCGAGTACAGGGTCTCCGGACCCGTCAGCGGGATTCTTGGAACGAACCAGATATGAGATCCGTTGGTATAGTGGTCTCGAACCCCGATGACTGGACCGCCAGGGCGATATCCAGGGGCCTGGCAGAACTCGGCATCTCTCCAGTGATGATGGAGATCTCGGAGCTCGCTGTTGAGATCGGAGCGAACCTGAGCTTCAGGAGAGATGGCGTTGACATTCTCGATCTCGATACGCTCATAATCAGAGACATGGGGAGGGGCGCGCCGCAGGATGTTGCATTCAGGTTTGAGGCGCTCAGGTCGCTTGCGGATCTGGGGGTGGCCGTGATCAATCCTCCTGACGCGATTGTTAGGGCAGCGAACAAGTTCGCAACATCGATGGCCCTCGTTCGCGCTGGTGTTCCCACACCCAGGACGGTTGTGACCTCCAGCTACGAGGAGGCTTTGAGGACTGTGGAGAGCATGGGGCGCGTGGTCTGCAAGCCGCTCTTCGGGTACAAGGGGAGGGACATAGCGCTCCTCCGGCCTGAGGATGAGGATCTGATAAGAGATCTACTGATCAGAAGAGGCGCCATCTACCTGCAGGAGTTTGTTGACACGCCGGAGAAGAGGGATATCCGGGCGTTTGTCATTGGAGATGAGGTGGCAGGCGCCATCTACAGGGTTGCGCCTCCAGGCGAATGGATAAGCAACCTCGCAAGAGGCGGGAGGGCTGAGAGGTGCGAGATAAGCGATGAGATTGAAAGGATCGCTGTTGATGCGAACAGGGCGGTCGGGACCGTTTACAGCGGAGTCGACATGCTCGAATCAGAAAAAGGATTGATGGTCATCGAGGTCAACGGGACGCCATCTGGGAAGGGGATATACTCAGCGCTCGGCGTGGATGTGGGAAGGATGATTGCAGATCTCGCACTTCGAGCATCGATGCGCTGAATTCCAGGACTTCTGCCATCGATCGAATCGGTTGAACCGTAGGAAGTACGGCCAATCCAAAGATCCTCCATGTTCAGTTTAACGATCGCCAGTATTGATGGGCCTTAATCAGAGATGTGCATCATATCCCGAGCGTCATTCGCAGCGTGTTCCTGGTGGCAGGTGCGAGCCCGAGAACCAGCAGCGTCAGCACAAGAATGCCCCACATATCCCTGTCATCCCTGAGAGACTCATCAAGTATGGCGAGCAGCGGCAGGAGAACTATCAGCTTTAAGGGATACATCACTGCTGCACTTCCGACCAGGTGTATGAGCAGCGTTGGGACGACATGCTTCTCCTCATAGCCCAGCCAGTCGATCCCGATGTATGTGGAGCTCGCGTCGAGCATGTGTGAGAGGATAACAGAGAGCGCGCATCCGTTCTTTGGGATGGAAAAGCTGTGCGGCAGTAGGCGTGATGAAAGGAATACAACGCCTGTGATCGAGGAGCCCAGAACGATGACAGCCAGTGGCACCCATGGATGCTGCACCCCTCCTCTTATTAGCAGGAGCAGATTCAGGATGCTCCAGAAGATCCCGATTGCAGAGTACAGCCTGTAGCCGCCTGTGAGCCTCCTGGATATGAAGAGCGCGATCAAAGTCACAGATGCCACAAGAAGGTAGATCAGCGGAGTTATCAGGATGTAGCTTAAGGGCGGATTGACCAGCTCCGCATCCTCAACGACGCGCAGTGAGGAGCCTGCGATTATATAGGGCGCGGTGGCGAGTATGAACCTCCTGCTGAACCCGATATCATACCTCCTGAATGCCCTGTGGATGAGAACTATGAAAACGCCCAGGATGATCGCCCAGGTCACTGTGTTCACGGGATTGTAGCCGCTGTCATTGATCACCGGATCCACGTAGTACCTCTGTACAAAACTCACGATCTGCTCGCTAGGAGAGTTCATACGAACACCTCATCACCCGATATGGGATCTGCAGAGCATCTGGTGCGGAGGTTGATGAGATCATCTCAGAGGTGATGGTCTTCATCACGGACGGGCACGGATGAACATGTCTCAAAATTGCCAGCGCCCCTCGAGATGTCGATCGGTGCCCTGGAACCCGGAGAGACTCCTGGAACTCAGGGTCCTATGTAGCCGTATGCAGTCTGGCATATCACAGTCCTCAACCCGATGCCCTTCAGCATCCTGTGAACCTCGAGCATCTCGTCGTATCCCGGCCTACGTATCCGGCTTCTGAACTCAGGCCTGTAATCCAGGACACAGACCTGAAGTCCATCATCGATCCTGCAGATCTCCTCCCCGATCTCCGCGACCTCCTCGAGAGATATCAGATCCCTGCTGTAGGGAACGCCGACGCCGATGAATACCTCCTCCTTATAATTGTCGATGATATATTTTACAGCCCTCCAGCTGGTCTTCATGTACTCTTCCGCCAGCTCTCTGTCTTGCACACCCGTGATCCTCATGAACGTCTCAAGCCTCAGGCCCTTCAGATCCGGGCCTATATCTGTCATTCCCGCCTCCACAAGAGCATCTATGTAATCCTCCGTGAGAAGCGTCCCATTGGTGTCCACATGTATTCTGGCATCCTCAGATGGATTCAGCCTCCTGAGCTCTTTTATGTACCGTACAAGCCATGGCCTGTTCAGTGTGCTCTCGCCGCCGGAGATCGCCATCCTGTCCACGCCGTATCTCATCCTCGCATCAGTCATGAGCATCGCGGCCTCCTCTGGCGTCAGCGCGAGAGCGCGTCCGTTGTATGCTGTTTCCCAGTTCTGGCACTGAGGGCACCGGAGGTTGCAGCCACATGCGAAGGTTGCCACCTCCACGTACCTGTAGGGATTCTTCAGCTGCCATGGCGTCCCCACGCCTCCAACCCTGTGCCCCATCCATCCGTGGAGGCGCCTCAACGGGGTGTAATCCTCCGGTGGGTCTGTTCTGATGTTCATGCCATCCTTCACGCCAGTGACACAGCATGGCCTCATCTCCCCGTCCACACCCACCGCGCAGCTGTAACACCCCCCAACCCCACATGGAGCGAAGATCTTCCCCTCAGACGGAATCCTGGATGTCTTGAATCCCAGAATCTCCAGCGCCCTTTTCACCGTTATCCTCTCCGGGACGGAGAAAAGCTCACCGTTCACCATGATCCTCACATACCTTTCTGCGTCCATTTCTCTCATCTCGATGGCCTCGCAGGGGCATGTGATCTGGCATGCTCCACAGCCGATGCACTCCCCGGCATAACCGACACTCCTGCTGGAACATGCCACGATCTCGCTGCATGCGCCGCACCGCATGCACTTGCTCTCGTTCCTTTCAGCAAACAGCAGCCTCATGTGATCCCGCCCTTGACCTGCCATAAGTCCGGACGATCTTCGTTCCAGGAGAGCGATCCTGCCGCCACCAATCGTCCTGTGCTCATCTGCCTCTACCTGAGATCCTCATTTCTCACGTGACGTGATATACAGTCAGACCACAAGATCCTCTGCAAAACATATATCTCCCTTGTTCTGAGGTATGTGTGGATAGCCCATGATAGACATAGCAATTCCAAAGGGGAGCCTGCTCAACCAGACCCTCGAGCTCTTCGAGAGAGCCGGTCTGGAGGTGCGCAGGACGGAGAGGGAGTACAACGCCAGGATAAACGACCCCAGAATTGGCAAGGTCAAGATACTGAGGCCGCAGGAGATCCCGACCTATGTGAGCAGGGGATACTTCGATCTGGGCATCTCAGGCACAGACTGGATCGTTGAGTCCGGAGCAGATGTTGTGACCGTGGCCAACCTGAACTACGGGAAACAGGGGCCGGGAGTGGTCAAGGTTGTCGTCGCGGTGCCCGAGTCGATGCCGGTCAGCTCCTCAAGGGAGATACCTCCAGGGAGCAGGGTCGCGACAGAGTACCCGAACATCACCAGAAGCTATTTCGAGCGCCTGGGAATACCGGTCGAGGTGCAGTTCTCCTATGGGGCCACCGAGGCGAAGGTGCCGGAGCTCACGGATGTTGTTGTCGATCTCACAGAGACTGGCTCAACGCTGATCAAGAACGGACTGAAGATAATCGATGTCATAATGGAGTCGACCTCAGAGCTGATAGCAAACCAGCAGAGCTGGTCAGATCCCTCCAAGAGAGAGGAGATCGAGGCGGTGGAGACCCTGCTCTCAGCGGTGATCAGGGCCAGAGGCAAAGCCCTGCTCAAGATGAATGTATCGGAGAAGAACATAGAGCAGGTCATCTCCATACTGCCCAGCATGAAGCACCCCACGATCTCAAAGCTCTACAACTCAGGATACTATGCGATCGAGAGCGTCGTCGATAAAAAGGACATAAATCTGCTGATACCGCAGCTCAAGAAGGCAGGCGCCTCCGATATCCTGGAGATTGATATATCGAAGATCGTGCCATGAGGTGCACCTGATCTGAGATCCTCCGATGAGTTGCGTGCATGAGTCGCCGAGATCTGAAAGGAGCTGGGCAGGATCATGATGGATCTATCAACTGTTCGGCCTTAAGGCCGGGTAGTGTGCCTGAATCACTGAATTGAATTTCAGGGATATGCACTCACTTGCACAGCAGATCACAAATCCTGCTCAAGTGCTTCGGGTTCGGTGATCTGAGTACACAACCAATGGCTGTAATTTCCTCTGCACAGGAAGATACCTTGTCCAGGGGCCACGAGAGCTGAACGATTCCGTTCGGGCGATCGCTCCATTTTACAATTTTCTGCTTACCGGAACACCCTCTGGATAAGCTTATATACGGATAGCTTGATTGGATCTCGGATTGCTATTCATTGTCTGGAGGATGTTTATTGGCTAGAAGGGCACAGAGGAAAGCAGAAAGGGCAAAGGTCAAGCAGTGGTACAAGGTCCTCGCACCTGAGATGTTCGGGCGCACGCCTGTTGGCGAAACGCTCGCAAACGACCCGAACAAGCTTCTTGGCAGGGTGATCGAGACCACGCTGGGTGACCTTACAAACAACTTCTCGAAGCAGAACACAAAGCTCAGGTTCAAGATAGACGCGGTGGCCGGTGATACAGCATACACCAGGTTCATAGGTCACGAGATGACCACAGACTACATCAGGTCCCTTGTCAAGCGCAGGACATCACGTATCGATGCTGTGGTCGATGTGATGACAAGCGATGGGTATCTGGTGAGGGTCAAGCCGAGCTGCTTCACCGTCAAGAGGGCCAGGGCGAACCAGGTCAAGGCCATAAGGGAGATCTCGCGGCAGGTCATACTCTCCAAGGCCGGGAACATAGACCTCAACGGGCTAATCCAGGAGGTTGTGCTGGGCAAGCTCTCGCTTGATATATACAAGGACGCGAAGGCTGTGTACCCCCTGAGGAGAGTCGAGATAAGGAAGACGGAGATACTTGCAGGGCCGGGAGAGGTCCCGCAGCCGGCTGCTGTACCGGAGCCGACAGTAACTGCAGAATCCTGAGCTGCGGCGAGCTGAGCCATGGTCAGGGTGGGTCTCGTCCAGACCAGTGTCACCGGGGACCTGAACCTCAATCTAGCTAGGGCTCTCGATCTGGTGGAAAGTGCTGCTGAGAGGGGAGCGGAGATCGTCTGCCTGCCTGAGCTCTACAGGACGCCGTACTTTCCCAGGGAGGAGAGGGCTCAGGTCCAGCACTACGCTGAGACGATCCCCGGTGAGTCGACCACAGCCTTCTCGAGGCTCGCTGCCCGGAGGAATGTGGTCGTGATAGTCCCGCTCTTCGAGCGGTACGGGAGCGTCTACTACAATTCTGCAGCCGTCATAGATGCTGACGGCTCGATCGCAGGCGTGTACAGGAAGTCCCACATCCCATGCGACCCCATGTTCTACGAAAAGAGATACTTCTCTCCGGGGGACGGATTCAGGGTCTTCAGGACGCGCCACGCCTGTATTGCAGTGCTGATATGCTACGACCAGTGGTTCCCGGAGGCGGCGCGCTCTGTGGTCCTGGACGGTGCAGACGTGATATTCTACCCGACCGCCATCGGCAGGATAAGGGGCGTGGAGGAGTCGGAGGGCGACTGGCAGGCCGCCTGGGAGACAGTCCAGCGCGGGCATGCGATAGCGAATGGCGTGCATGTGGCCGCAGTGAACCGTGCGGGCGTGGAGGGCGAGATCGAATTCTGGGGAGGATCTTTCGTATGCGACTCGTTCGGGAACCTCATCGCACATGCCGGCTCTGATGAGGAGGTCGTTCTCGCAGATCTCGATCTATCGAAGAACTTTATGGTGAGGGAGGGGTGGGGATTCCTCAGGAACAGGCGGCCTGATGCATACCGCTCCCTGGTGAGGGATCCTGAGAGATGCTCTGCGACGCCGAGGGGTGAAGGCTACCACATGCCGGCGGAGTGGGAGAGGCATGATGGTGTCTGGCTGGCATGGCCGCACGACACGGATACATTCCAGGACATCGAGTCTGTTGAGCTCGCATACATCTCGATGATAAAAGCGCTCCATGCTGGAGAGACGGTGAACCTCCTGGTGAGAGATGAGGGGATGCGTGAGCGGGTGGAGCGTGTCCTACAGCGGGATATCAGGATGAGCAGCCTGAGAATCCATACCATGGATTACGCGGACGTCTGGTTCAGGGACTACGGCCCAACCTTCATCGTGAACAGAAACGAAAAACGCCTTGGGATGGTCGCGTGGAGCTTCAACGCATGGGGTGGGAAGTACTGCGAGCTCATGGGCGATGTGAAGATACCATGCCACATCGCACGCGATCTCGGCATCAGGTGCTTCCGCCCGGGGATCGTGCTTGAGGGTGGGTCGATAGATGTTAACGGCTCCGGAACGCTCATGACCACGGAGCAGTGCCTCCTCAATCCAAACAGGAATCCTCACATGAGTAGATGGGACATAGAGTTCTGCCTGAGGGAGTATCTGGGGGTCAGAAAGATAATCTGGCTCAGGAGGGGAATAGCAGGCGACGATACCGACGGGCACGTCGATGATGTGGCGAGGTTCGTATCCCCCAGAAGGGTGGTTGTTGCATTCGAGGAGGATAGGGATGACGAGAACCACGAACCTCTGCGGGAGAACTGGGAGATTCTCAAGCATGAGACGGACCAGGATGGAAACCCGCTTGAGGTGATCCGTCTGCCGATGCCGGGTTATGTTGGGGATGAACAGAGGCTGCCCGCAAGCTACGCAAACTTCTACATCGGGAACAGAGCGGTGCTCGTCCCGGTATTCGGCCACAGGAACGATGCGCGTGCTCTGAGCATCATTGGTGCGCTCTTTCCGGAGAGAGAGGTCGTGGGGATCGACGCCCTGGCAATGGTCCACGGTCTCGGCACGATTCACTGCGTGACGCAGCAGCAGCCGGCGGTATAAACCAGCAAGCTGGCTGGCTGTGAGTGGAACATGCTCAATACGTTGAGGTAAATTGCCCTCTTGACAGATTTCTGGATGAACAACTATGCCATAGCGGCTTCACTTGATCAGTAACTCAAGTACGCTCACGATATCAAGCAAATACTGTGAGTGCCTCCAGCCATATCGATTTTCCGAGCATGTATTCGTTTTATTGATGCGGACGGCATGTGACTTAGACAGCATGTGACTTCGAAGTATCTGTAAGGCGCTGTGCCATTGGATGCCGATTTCCTTCGACAGGTCGATATAGATCTCAGAACCGATTTTAAAAGCCTCTGAGACACCTGCAGCTCATCCCTTGCCGGATCCAGTGGTACAGAGCGCGATGAGTCTGAACTCAACAGACCTCTGCCCTTCGCTCCTGCTAGATAAATCTAAATAATGTCAATCATATAATCACGTAACGTGTGGGAAGTCAAAGAACTTCAGCTCAAGGTGGCGAAGGCCTATCCGAACGACTCGGCCAGAGGCATCGCCAGGCTTGATCCGAGCGCGCTCCTCACCCTCCGCCTCTCACCGGGAGATATCATAGAGATAGAGGGGAAGAAGATAACAGCAGCGAAGGTCTGGCGCGCGGACAGGCAGGACTGGATTCAGGACTATATAAGAATAGATGGCTTCATCAGGCAGAACGCGGGAGTTGGGATAAGCGATCGCGTGAAGGTGAGAAAGGCCAAGTACAGCGATGCAACCAGGATAGTCCTGGCGCCGCCAGCTGGCTCGCACATGCAGTTCGGCCCGGACGCTGTGGATATGATAAAGAGGCAGACCCTGAAGCGTCCTGTGGTCGCAGGCGATATACTGCCGGTGATGAGCACATCCGGCCAGGCTTTCCTGGGCAGGATGGAGGCAATTCCTCTCGTCGTAACAGCCACAGACCCCGGCGGGATCGTGGTCATAACAGACAGAACCGAGATACTCCTCATGGACAAGCCCGCGCGCGGCGTCGGCTCGATAAAGGCGACCGGAGTCACATACGAGAGCGTTGGAGGGCTGCGGGCCGAGGTCCAGCGGGTCAGGGAGATGATCGAGCTTCCCATGAAGCACCCGGAGGTCTTCAGAAAGCTCGGGATCGATCCGCCGAAGGGCGTTCTTCTCTACGGACCGCCGGGCACCGGAAAGACCCTCATCGCGAAGGCAGTTGCCAATGAGAGCGGTGCCAGCTTCTTCAGCATCGCAGGGCCGGAGATAATGTCCAAGTACTACGGAGAGAGCGAGCAGAGGCTTCGAGAGATATTCGAGGAGGCGAACAGCAACACGCCATCCATAATATTCATAGACGAGCTGGATTCGATCGCCCCCAAACGGAGCGAGGTCACTGGCGAGGTCGAGAGAAGGGTTGTGGCGCAGCTCCTTGCGATGATGGACGGTCTGAAGGAGCGCGGCCAGCTTGTGGTCATAGGTGCCACGAACAGGATAGACGCGATAGATCCGGCGCTGCGCAGGCCTGGCAGATTCGACAGGGAGATAGAGATCGGAGTTCCGGACAGAGACGATCGCGTGGAGATTCTCCAGATCCATGTGAGGAACATGCCGCTTGCAGATGACGTGAACCTCGAGGAGCTGGCGAACCGGACTCATGGATTTGTTGGGGCTGACATCGCCGCTCTCTGCAAGGAGGCCGCGATGAAGGCTCTCCGCAGGTACCTCCCGGATCTAGGAACAGAGGACGACATACCTCCTGAGATCGTGGAGAGCATGAAGGTCACCAGGGATGACTTTGAGATGGCGCTCAGGGAGATCGAGCCGAGCGCGATGAGGGAGGTTCTGGTGGAGCTTCCGAAGGTCACCTGGGAGAGCGTCGGCGGACTGGGCCAGATCAAGCAGGAGCTGATAGAGGCGATAGAGTGGCCTCTCAAGAGACCGGAGAGGTTTGAGCAGATGGGGATAAAGCCCCCAAAGGGCATACTGCTCTACGGCCCCCCCGGAACAGGCAAGACACTCATAGCGCAGGCTGTGGCCAACGAGACGAATGCGAACTTCATATCTGTCAGAGGCCCGCAGATGCTATCGAAGTGGGTTGGGGAGTCGGAGAGGGCGATAAGAGAGATATTCAGAAAGGCGAAGCAGGTCTCGCCCGCGATAATCTTCTTCGATGAGCTCGATGCGATCGCGCCCATGAGAGGCATGGACGAGGGCTCACGTGTCACCGAACGAGTCGTCAACCAGCTGCTGGCAGAGATGGACGGCCTGGAGGATCTGAAGAACGTGATCGTGATCGGAGCGACCAACCGGCCTGATATGATAGACCCGGCGCTTCTCCGCTCCGGAAGGTTCGACAGGCTGATAATGATCGGCCCGCCGGATCGCGACGGCAGGCTGGAGATTCTCAGGATTCACACCTCCAGAATTCCAAACTCAGAGGACGTCAACCTTGAGGAGCTTGCAGATCTCACAGACGGATATGTCGGAGCAGATCTCGGCGCTCTGTGCAGAGAGGCTGTGCTGCTCGCTCTCAGGGAGAACGAGAGCGCAAAGATCGTCGAGATGAGGCACTACCTCGAGGCTCTGAAGAGGGTCAGGCCGAGCGTGGAGGAGAGCATGATAAGCTACTACGAGAGGATAAGCGAGCGGTTCAGGGGCGGAGGCAGGGTCGAGTCGAGCTCGCTCATAGGATACAGGTGATGGATTCAGATGTTTCTGGAGGGCCCCTGCCATCCCTGCACTCAGGAGGTATTATGAAGAAGATCTTTGCCTCGGATCTCGCCGGCAAGGAGATCGTAACAGTGGATGGCGTTGTCCTGGGGGAGCTGGAGAACATAACATTCAATCTGGATACAGGCGAGCTCGTGGATCTCGTTGTCAAACCTGACCGCAACCTGAGCCGCGTGAAGTACAGGGCGGATGGGAGATTCGTTCGGATCCCATTCAGCGCGGTCTGTGCAATAAAGGATTACATAGTGGTCGATGAGGGGAAGTCGATCCTGTCAGGAGAGCAGAGGCGCGATTAGTATTTAATCGACGAATGTGTCTACCGTTAAAGCATGAAAGCATCGGCTCTGATTGCTCTGTGCATGGCGCTCGTGGGACTCTCGTGCTCCTTCCCTGTGCCAGTGAACTATGCTGCAGGCCAGGATCCGAGGTTCTCGGAGAGTCTGTTCATTGTGAGCGGCGGCTCGGCGCTCTCTGAGAGCTACACGAGCGTGGAGCGGCTGGAGAGGTTCACTGAGGTGAGGACCGCCTACAGCGGCGCTGCACAGCCTGCACAGGACGGCAACGGCATCCTTGAGGCGAACATCAGATCGAATGTGATCGGGAGTGCGCACATCGGATGGCTCTCAGCCGATTCCAGAGGGGTCTACGGCCGGAGCATCGAGGATCTGACAGGGGTTTTCTCCATCGAGAAGTTCATCCAGCTCTGGAACAACAGCACCGCAGGGGAGATCAGCGTCGACTGGATGCCCTGCATCTGAGGATTGCAGCAATGGGATCTGAGAGCATCACCTACGAGTTTCTGCTCGATCTGAAGCGGCTCAGCGATGCCTGCAGGGGATTCGAGAGAAGGATATCCGCACTGGAGGCGCTGGCGATAGCCATCGCTGCTTACATCATATTCATACCGCTCGGCCTTGTGGCTTACTTCAGGTTCTACTGGAGCGGCACACCGCTCGAGCATGCACCTGTCGCGATATCGCTCATAATGGGAGCGATCATCTCGCAAATCATAAGAAGAAGGCGGAGGATCAGCGTCTTCGACCTCTTTGAGGAGGAGCTCTCCGAGAAGCTGAAGGCAGCTTACGATAACAGATTTCATGACAGCATAGTGATGAGGAGTCTCGCGCAGGACCTCAAACACATCCTTTCCGGGATCCACGAGAGGGACATACTCGACACCAGCAGGCTCCACAGGAGATTGCTGGTGGTATTCGCCATGCTGGTGCTTGCGGTTGTGGTGTCCAGCAGCATCTCGGAGGAGATCACACCTGCGAACCTCGGAGTCGTCGGCGGTATAAGAGAGCTCGCCGAGGATATTCTCGGCTCAAAGCAGCCTGTATCTGAGACAAGAGATAACGTCAGCATATACGGCAAGCCGTCGCTTGCTGTGCTCTCTGAGACCAAACTGGAGCTGGAGCTCTATCCGGGATCAGGCGTTGGATCCAGGGCAAGGCCCACCGAGGCGACGGAGCGGCTTTTCAGAGAGGGGCCTCCCGGCCAGGGGGTTGCGGTCCCATCCGAGGTTTATATCGAGAGCCTTCCACCAAAGCACAGGGAGATAATCAGAAGGTACTTCACACTTCTGAGCGAGACTGAGGGCACATGAGAAATTCTCATCGAACGCGTATCACCAACCCGGGATCATCCGGTCGAGCTGCCGGGAGCGCTCGATCACCACGAAACCACATCCGGGACGAAGCGCTTCAGGAGAAAGGCGCTAAATGGATAAGAGCGATTGTTGAAGGGCCTGTATTCGCTCTGAATTTCCAACAGAGCTCTGATATCCCGCATGAGTTGCTGGAATGTTGAATGTTATGCCTGATCCCGGATAGAGCTCCAGCTCCAGTATAAAATCATCTTTGAAGTGAGATGCATCTCCAGTAGCTGTTAATTGATGTGTATAAAGTGACGCAAAGGACTATGGACAGGTCGGGATTCGGACCCGAGGCCTCTACCATGCCAAGGTAGCGATCTTCCAGCTGATCTACCTGCCCTCACTGGATAGAGAACAGAAGGGTCAGATAAACATATCGGTCCTGCATGTTGAAGAGGATTCCAGGTGGCGTGCTGAATTGGTACGACGCTTTTATCCATCTGATGACCTGTCAAGTGACAATGGTCCTGCTATGCGTTTATGTCAGATGAATGTGTGCTTACATCAGCCACACCGCAAAGCCTCCGAGTTGCCAAACGCAGGAGCTTTGATACGAAATTGCACTTTTTAATGTACTCATATCGTTGAGATCGATGCCATGTGACTCCGCACAACTAATGGAGGTTCATTGTGCGCTGCGCTCTTATGTATTCAGCAACTTGGAGGTCATTCGGGAGGTTGCTGAATGCATTCATTCGCTCGCCACGAGCGCACAGCGTGACTGGTGCCTCTTCGGGCAAGTTATCAGATGGATAAGAGCGGTGCGCTGATCCCACGGGTCGATCCGAGCTCATGAAGTCCTGTCGCGTGTGGGTCCTGATACAAATTCAAACAAATGAATACGGCTGCCATGGTCCTGTGAAGCGGACAGAGATCCCGGGCTCTGCAGTTATTTCGTCCAGGACCTGGCCGAGAGCCCTCTCATCGCTGGCAAGCACGGAGAGGTTCATCATCATCACCATGTCGCTGTCGGACTTCCTGACCTTCTCCACCTTTATGTCTTCAGCATTGCTCAGAATCTTTTCATAAAATTCTTTGAAATACGCAGCCATGAGCACATCCAGCTCCTTCCTCACAGCCGCCTCGAGCTTCTGTCTGTAGATGTACGCAACACCTGGAGGCTTTGATTTCATCTCCTCCCTGATTCTCCGCACATCATCGCTCTCATTCTCGATCCTCTCGCTGAAAACTGCTGGATCGTAGAATATCTGAATCCCGTACTCCTTCCTGCCCCGGATCTTCTCCATCTTTCTCCTTATCTCCTCAAGCTCGTCAGAGATCCATTTCTTAAGAACCTCCTCCGCTGTGCAGGAGTCCTTCGGCGCTATAATCGTGTCGAAGCCGAACGGCATCACTGTCCCGAACCTCTCAGCTGCGAGATCAACCACTTGCTGGTGCGATTTCACCCACATCTTCACCGTCTCCTCATCATCACTCCTGTACGGCTCCAGGGGGCAGCTGTGAACTACCGCAGATATTCCCTCGTGCGGGATAGTGTAGACCTCACATCCATCGATCCCCATCCATCCAAGGCTTGTGGATACGCTCGCATCCGCAAGGCAGTAGAGGTACAGTCCTTTCTCACCTGCAGGCGCGGTCTCTGCAATGGCCTCTTCTTTCACCGGTGGCTCTGCTGATTTTTTTATCTCCTCGGGTTCGCAAAAAGCGATCCTGGGGCCGCATTCACGGATACCATCAGTCTCAGCCGTCTCATCCCCACCGTATGATGCGCTCAGCTCTCTGAGTATCGCATCTCTTATCGCGGCCCTGAGTGCTGGCATGAGCTCTGCTCGCACGATCTCTGATATAAGAGGGGCCAGCTCGTCGCCAATCGCTTTGACCTCGGATCTGACCATCTCCACGATCGCATCTCTCAGATCATCGCCCCTCTCCATAAACCTCCTCCCTCCAACTCTCAGGATTCACAATTCGATCGAGAACATCATCCACGATCTCGTCCAGACCGTCGCGGACCGCCTTTACGGATTCTGTTATCCCCTGCTCTCTTTTGATCTCCTCTATCGCGATGTCAAGCTCCATCAGTGCCTCGCCGAGCCGGTTCACCTCCTCCTCAGTCAGAACTCCTGACTCCATGCGCCTCAATGCCTGCATCCTGAGAGCGTCCCTTATCACCTCGACGAGCGCTATCACAAGTCCAAGAAGGCCATGTTTCAGGTTGTTCTCATCGATATTGAGGGCCATTTGTTATGCTCCTCTGAAATCATCTCACCATTTCCATCTCTCTTTGCGTATCTCCCTATTGCGCTCATGTTCGGAGGGGTGTTTGAGTGCATGCGATTCTCTGCATCCACTTCATCAGGCACAGCATCCTGGAGCAATCGGAGAGAGCGCATCTCATGCTCTGCTGCATCTCTCACAGCATGGATCTCTGCCGAATGGATCTTTGCAACCGTGCCGTCTTTCAGGCAGATATGCAGTATGTCTGCATACCTCTTCGCGACAAGATCTCCCTTTTTCAGGGCAAAATATTCTATATCTTCGTAGTATGCTGCAAACAGAAGCTCAGGGGGCTCCTTTCTGAAGACAGCTATGCGCCTGTTCGTAACGTACAAATCTCCAGGCCTCCACGCCTGGTAGATACCCCGAGAGTGCCAGCACATGCCGAAGGTCCTGAGACGTACCTCCTCACCATCAAGCAGAAAATCTGTGGTGAGTGCCTTCAGCCTCTGCTGCTCCGCCGCCCATGCCCTCTGAGCTGCATCCCAGTCATTCCATATGCCATACCTGAGCATTGTATCCATTCCCGCAAGAGCAGCCCGGAGGTTGAGGCCGAGCAGAGGCACACCTGCAACTGAGATTATGATATCCGCGTTCAGCACGACCCCCTTGGTGAGTATCCTGTCCAGGAGATCGACCAGGCCTGCGTTCGTGCACCTCTCAGGTTCCATAATCGTCCTTCAAAACAAAAGGCATCTTCAGCATTCGATCCCTCGCGAGAGCGCTCGTCCATCCACACCACGGGCAGCACTCGTTCAGGAGCTCCTCGCGCAGCACCTTCTTCCCGCACTGGGGGCATTCCTCCTTATCGAGCATCGCATCCCGCCAGGCAGCGGTCTCGCAGCTGACCCCGGATGGGAACTCCAGGCCATATTTTGCAGCTGTCTCGAATGATGCGAGCGCAGCCCTCACCTTTATTCCGAGCAGCTCGACTCCGGCCACAGAGACGGTGATGTCCGCGTTTATGACAAGCCCCTTGTCAAGTATCCGGTCGATCGCGCCGGCCAGCCCGCGGTCCGAATTCTTCTCAGGAAGCACCATCACATTCCCCTCCAGAACGCTCTGATTGCCCACTCTGTTGATTTCATGTGCATCTCTGCAGATCACCTCTGCAGCTCCTCCGCTATCCTTAGCCTCTGCATCAGCTGCTCAGTCCTCTCCACGTACTCCTCACGGCTCATCTCTCCAAACTCGTACAGCAGCCTGATCTCCTTTATCTGATTCCTGATTCGCTCAGGGCTGTACAGCTCGCGCTGGGCGTATCCTCTGATCTGCTCCAGTGTCCAGATCAGATCAAGGCCCGGAACAGAGATGCCGACGCTTCTCAGAAGAAGATCATCTATGACGAACAACCAGCAGGACCTCCTGAGAGTATATCTTCAGATCGATTGGAAAAATACCTTGCCATCTGTCTGAAATATTTTCGCAACATGTTTCATGAGATATGTCGGGACAATTTTCAGATCCTGAGAAAAGGTGATGACGCCGGTCGGATCTGAGGTACAGCCTCAGGAATACCTTCATCCGGCGATACGGCATACTGGAAAATTGACCTGCTCCCGTATCTCATCTGCGATGGCTGGAAGCCCATCCTCAGACAGTGGTGGCTGGCCCGTATATCGGCCCAAGGACCTCAAGCCCGCCCGGCTTCACGACGAGGTGATGCTTCTCCATCCGATGTCTCGCCCCGCGCATCTTTCTGATCTGGAGGTATCTCTTAACGCCATCATAGCTCTCGATCACGCCCAGCTCTATGATTCCATCCGAGAGGAACCTCTCACCCCCCTTTTCCACATCATGACCTGTCTCAAGTATCAGAATGGATGTGAGCCCCCTGTCCCTAAGCGCAGTCAGGAATTCGTAAACGTTTCTGCGTAGGTTTGTTTTAGGGGAGAGAGCATAGAGGGCGTTCAGAGAGTCCATGGCGAAGAGCGTGAGTTCCCGGTATCTGCCGATGTATGTATCCAGTACCTCCTTCGTCATGCTGAACATGTCGAGGCTGTGCTCTCTCCATTCGATCCGCATGTCTCTGTAGTCGAACATGTGGAGGTTTTCGTGCCATCTTATCCCGATGCTCTCCATGTTCTTCAGATGGCTGTCCGTTGTCTGCTCCAGGCTCGCATAGAGGCCATGCTCTGCGCTGCCCTCGAGGTAGCGGGACATCATCGCCAGCACCAGGCTGGACTTCAGTGTGCCCTCCCCTCCGGTGACCAACAGGACAGAGCCGGCAGGTGGATCTGCCTCGAGAACGCGATCCAGTCCTTCAATACTCATCCTAAACATGATCCCTTCAGAAACGACAGCATGTACTCCAGAGCGTACACCATGTTTCCGATCTTCCTTCTCATCACCTCCTGCCCCTTGGGCGTCAGGGTGTAGAACTTGGTCCTCATGTTTCCTCTGCTGTACTCCGCTCTCAGAATACCCTCAGCCTCCATCGAGTAGAGGATGGGGTAAACAGCGCCCTGGCTCAGGAGGACGTTATACCTTCTATATATCTCCTTGATGAGGTCGTAGCCGCACATCGGGCGCTCTCCGAGTATGGAGAGAATGAGTATGTCCTTGTTCGGCTTCACGAACCTGCTCAGGAACTCCTCCCGGTCATCCTGCCCGAGGTTTGTTTCTTCGATCAGAGCCCCTCCCACAGATGCTAGAGACATAGTAATCCAAAATACTTATAATTGTTACGTATTTATGATATGTTCGATCTTTCATGATTTGAGACATTTTTGATTTAGTTTATCAGATCTTCATACTGGACCGACAGCTTTGATTGCATTTGATCCTTGTTCGCGACATTAACATCCGAACATAACTGAACTGGTCTCTGCGCGATCTGAGGCAACAGTTTAGGTGCGCCAGGAGCGCATCGAGTACCTGAATAGACCAAGGAATCGGCATTCGATCTCCTGTGTTGCATGTCGCAATTCTATCAGGGCCGCTCCTCATCCTTTTGGCACATCTTTTATCACATGCGTTTGTGCGTAAAGCTTTCCGCTCTTATCCATATGCTATCTTGCCCAATAGAAGCACTGGGCTTGCTATGCGTTCCAGGTAAATGAATAAGTGCGTTAAGCAACCATATGCACGACCCGCAAGTTGCCAAACACATAAGAGCGAAGCTTTCATCTCCACTCCGCAGGAATCTCCTGCATATCCCGCTCTATCAGCGCCATCTCCCTCTCGGAGAGGGCGGATGGATTCACAGGCACGATCAGGATCCCTCTGCTTATGAATACCATCTCCATGATATCGCGGAGAAACCTGATGACCTGGACAAAACCGTTCATGACCACGAGAAGCTCCAGACCATCCAGCAGAACCACCGGATTTTTGCTCTTATCCAGGAACCTCGCAGTTATGTCAGCCATGACCTCCAGGCTATTTACAGCCATCTGACCCCCACTACGCCTGCTGATCCAGAAGATCGGTGTGATCTGAAGAACATACCTGTTTCTGATCTGCTCAGGATGAAGGGTGGTGAAGCAAAGCCCTTGAGCCCTCTTCTGATTGCAGCTCTTGCATGGACATTTGAGGGTGCACTCTTCACAACCTATGCTCTCGCAGTTGAACGCATCAGGATGCTCGCAGCTCGCGCACTGTCCTCTCACAAGCGACGAGAATATCTGGAAGCTGAACTCAGGCTTTTTCTCTCGGATCAGATACGCTGAGCCACGGGAGAGCTCTGTTGGCATGCGCGTGCCCACAGGCTCGGTGAGCGGCACCACCCTGGGCTTTCTCCGGAAGATATTGAGAATGGTCAGCACTCTAACCACGAGGGAGAGTGAAGTAGAATGTGCTCCCCTCCCCAAACCTGCTCTCGAACCATATCCGCCCGCCATGCGCCTCCACAATATCCTTTGCTATGGAGAGGCCAAGACCCATGCTCGTATATGCGCTGGCCTCGTTGCTCATCGCGAAGAACTTCTCAAAAACACGACCCTTGTCCTCTTCCCGGATCCCTATACCGTTATCTCTGATCGATACCAGAACACCTCCCGCATCCTCCCTGAGAACCACATCTATACGCCCTCTATCGGGGGTGTACTTGATCGCATTTGTGAGCAGGTTGCTCAAAACCTGCATAATCTTCTTGGGATCACACTCTATCTGGGTATCAACCATCTCGCATCTGAATGTTATCGTGTGCTCCCTGAGATCTGCAAGCCTCGATAGGCTTGCGATCACCGAGCGAATCAACTCCTCCATGCTTGCCGGTTCCTTCTTGAGTCTGAGCCGCCTGGGCCCAATTCTCAGCACATCAAGCATGTCATTCACAAGCTGGATCATTGTATCTGTTTGCGATCTGATCAGCTGGAGCTTCTCCTTCTGCACATCTGAGAGACCCCCTAGCATACCATCCTCGAACATCTCCAGGTAGCTATTGATAACTGTGAGAGGCGTCCTCAGCTCATGTGATACCATGGATACGAACTCTGACTTGATGCTGTCAAGCTCCTTGAGCTCAGCATAGGCATTCTCAAGCTTTATGTACGACTCTCGCAGCTCCTCCTCGAGCCTGGTCATCTCTGTGATATCCTCGATGAAGATCACCGCCTTGCTTACATACCCACCAGCCTCCCTAAGGGGGTAGATCCTGTAAAAGTAGAACCTTCCTCCCGGATACCTGATCTGCTCCCCATCAAACGGCTCTCCGCTGGAGAAAACCTCACTGATCTTGCCATCCAGCCTCTGCATGAAAACGGGAGAGAATATCTTCGAGAGATGCATGCCTAATACATTCTTCTCAGTCCGGAAGGACTTAAGATAGAAGTTTCTGTTAGCATACAGCACTTCCAGTCTTCTGTCGACAATTATAATTGTGCTCGGTATCGTTTCGATTATATCCTCCTGATAGCCGCGAAATAGTTCTATCCCTCTCAACGCTCATCGCCTCTTCTCGGGAGAGATTCAATAATAGCAAGAAGATCCCGGATCCTGAAGGGCTTCATAAGAAACCCTCTCGCACCTGCATCCATGCATTCCCTCTCCAGCCCTGGCTTGCCTATCGCGGTTATCACGATAATATTGGCGGATGGGTCCATATTCACAATCTCACGTGTGGCTTCAATACCGTTCATGCCTGGCATGAGAATATCCATCAGCACCACATCCGGCCTCAAATCTCGGTAGGCTGATAGAGCCTCCTCGCCACTATGCACCTCATGAATCTCAAAACCCCTTGCCCCAAGAGCATCCCTCAGCGCCCTCACTATGAAAGGGGCATCATCAACCACCAGTATCCTCATGCTGCACTATCCCCAGAGAGCATTGTGAATCAGGTACGGATTTGATATACAGTATGATCGTCCGGATCTTCTATAGTTTATCAATTTCCATCAGATGCTAATTTCTCTGACAAATACCCAGAAACACATGCAGAGACAAAAACAAAAACTATTTTAGACAGATAATAATCTATTTTAACCATTAGTGTTTACTTCTGTGTGGATGATCTCAATTAACAATGATACCGTCTTCGCCCTCGGGTGTCGGACACGGCCAGAGCCTCCTGCGGGGATGGATCGGGCCCAGCTCGATCATCCCCCTTTTACTGGATGGCTCATGCAACAAACGAGGGCTCTCACGCATCACGCTCCAAGAGATCTCTGGAGAAAAGAATTGTCGGAGGTGAAAGAGAATGGTAACATCAACACCTGATTCGTCCAGCCTTGCCGAGGTTCTCGACAGGATCCTGGACAAGGGCATAGTCGTCGATGTCTGGGCCAGGGTATCGCTGGTTGGCATCGAGATACTGACAGTCGAAGCGAGAGTGGTGGTCGCATCCGTCGATACATTCCTCCACTACTCTGAGGAGATGGCGAAGATCGAACAGGCTGCCATAGCCGCAGCACCTTCCGCGTGAGGTGAAAGAGAATGGTAACATCAACACCTGATTCGTCCAGCCTTGCCGAGGTTCTCGACAGGATCCTGGACAAGGGCATAGTCGTCGATGTCTGGGCCAGGGTATCGCTGGTTGGCATCGAGATACTGACAGTCGAAGCGAGAGTGGTGGTCGCATCCGTCGATACATTCCTCCACTACTCTGAGGAGATGGCGAAGATCGAACAGGCTGCCATAGCCGCAGCACCGGGAGTTCCTGCCTGATCAGGAACTCCTGATTTTGTGATGTTTCGGGATGCCTATGGAAGAGACTGTAGAAGAACTGGTGACAAAACACACCCGGCGAGAACTGGAGGAGATGGCAGTTCAGCTTGGGATCCAGAATCTTGGGGGTACAAAGGCACAGCTGGCCGAGAGCATAATCGAGGCCAGAAGGAAGGCTCAGCCCCCGATCGCCGAGATCCGCACTGCTGAGGTTCAGCTGAAACCAGAAGAGCGAAAGGATGTGCCAGCAAAGGCCGCGGAAGTCGAGCCAGCATTGTCTGCAGAGATACCCTTGACGATACAGGGGAAGGGTGTTCGAGCGAGGCAGGAAGCGATGCGGAGAAAGTCTGCAGAGCTGAGAAGCGCTGGAGTCGCCATCCGGGATGAAGGTGTGAGCAGAATGGCCAAAAGCGTTAACGCCCTTAAAAAGTCGATAGAGGAACAGACAACGGAGAACAAGAAGGGCATAGCAAAGATACGCACCGGCGTTCGTCAGATGAAGCTCGCAATCGGCAAGACCTCAGAGGAGATGAGAAAAGCAGGCGAGCGCATTCGGGAGGAGGGTGCGAAAGAGCTAAACGAGGGTCTCAGAAGCTTCCGAGCTGACCTGGACAACCAGATCAGAGAGAACCGCGATGCTGTATCGAGGATGGGCTCTGGTGCAGCGGAGATCAGATCCGCCATGGATAAGATGTCAGTCGATTTCAGAAAGTCCGGTGAGCGCATCAGGGAGGAGGGTGCGAGAGAGCTCAACGATGGCATGAGAAAATTCAGAGCGGATGTGGAAAACCAGATCAGAGAGAACCACGATGCCATATCGAGAATGAACACAGCCGCCAGGGAGCTGCACTCCAGAGCACTGGCTCTCAGAGATGATATGCAGAGATACGTCGAGCAGGATGTTAATAGATATATAAGAGATTTCTACTACGGTTAACCACCGGTAGATATTTTTTGTGATCCCCAGAGGGTTCCAGATGAGATACGTTGTCACCCATCCCAGACGTGTGAGAGGTGAGTCTGTCCACCAGACCTCGTGGGAGAAGAAGCTGCTGCTCTCAAAGGAGCGTGAGGAGATTCATGTAAAGGTGCAATCGCAGACGGCAGCACGCGACCCAGAGGCCCTGAGGAAGGAGATCGAGGAAGCATATCTGATGCCTGATGTCGAGCACTTTGTGGAGACATCGGAGGTCAGGGAGACCGAGGCGAGGATGAAGCTCTGGCTCGAGGCCGGCTATCCTGTACATCTTATAGGCCCCACAGGATGTGGAAAGACCAGCCTCGCGATGCATGTCGCCCGGCAGTTCGGAAGGCCTGTTGTCTGGATAAATGGAGATGAGTCGATAACAACAGCAGATCTCATAGGTGGCTACTCACAGATCGAGAACGAGAGCGTTCGAGACAAATATATTCACAATGTCTTCAAGAGCAGAGATGTCATGAAGGTGGAGTGGGTCGATAATCCGTTATCGCTCGCGTGCAAGTACGGTTACACCCTGATATACAACGAGTTCTCAAGGACCAAGCCCGCTGCGAACAACGTCCTCCTCTCCGTCTTTGAGGAGGGCGTGCTGGAGCTGCCCACGAAGTTCGGGGAAGACCGGTACATAAGAGTTCACCCGGATTTCAGAGCCATCCTGACCTCGAACTCCATAGAGTATGCTGGCATCCATAGGCCGCAGGATGCTCTTCTGGACAGAATGGTCGGAATATACACAGACTACTACGGCTATGAGACTGAGGTCAGGATTGTCATGGAGCATACCGGGCTAACAGAGGATGTAGCGCGCAGGGTGGTTGGGATTGTGAGGTACCTGAGGGAGCGGCTTCCGGATGCACAGAAGCCAGGTACGCGGGCATGCATAATGATCGGCAAGGGCCTGAGGATGCTTAACGGAGACTCCGGCATCAGCCTGGACCAAATCTGCATAGATGTGATCGCCAACAAGACCAGCTCCAGGAAGGAGATGGAGGAGAAGAGGGAGCTGGTGCATGAGGCGATAGCAGCTGTACAGGAGGGTCCATGTGGATAGGGTCGGCGCCGTCATCCAGGATGTTGAGATCGCCAGTGTTGGTGAGATCTTCTCGAGGAGACCAAGAGGACTGCGAATCAACGAGACAGAGGCGCTTATTGTCAGAGCCATGACCGATGACGGCAGGATCGCAGCCAGGGCATTCTATCTGTGCCTGAAGCCGGATGGCACAGTGGATCTCGATACCATAGCGTCAGGAAGAAGCAGAGCAAGGCGAAGAAGGCTGGCCTCGTTCCTGAAGTACTACGGGCTCATCAACAGAGAGGGGCGATACAACCTCAGAGAGGCGGTGAAGGGCTGGCACGGAAAGCAGGTTGAAGCCTTGAGGGACTGCGATCTTATATTCGTTCCTTAGAGGTTGAAGGATGACCGAAAAGCCTGGTCTCAGGGATATGCTCAGAATCGCCAGAACCTCTGCTGAGGAGCTCCTTGGAAAGAGGTTCGAATCGATAAGCAGCATATCCAGAACAGAGGGTGGCTGGATCGTTAACGTGGAGGTGCTGGAGCGCAGGGCCATACCGGACACGCAGGATATCGTTGGAAGATATGAGATGAGTTTCGACGAGTACGGCGAGATCACCGGCTACCGGAGAATGGAGCTCCGCCATCGAGGAAGCCTGGAGAGGGTAGAGGAGGTCTGAAGCCTTGCCGCCAAAGAGAGACACCCAGAGAGGGCTTTACGTCTACTGCGTGATCAGATCAGAAAATGCGGATTTCGGACCAATCGGCTTCGGCAACAGTGATGTTCACACCATCGAATACAGAGACCTGTGCCCTGTTGTAAGCGAGGCGGAACTGAAGGAGTATGGTGTCGAGGAAAAAGACGTGGAAATCCACAGGAGGGTCGTCAGGAGGGTGATGGAGGAGCATGATGTTCTTCCGGTCGCATATGGTATGGTGTTCAAGGGAAGAAAGAACCTTGCTGTGGCCATGAGTGCTGGATATGCTGCGATGAAGAAGGCATGGCCTGTTGTGGAGGGGCGGGTCGAGCTGGGGGTCAAGGTGATCAAGCCGAAGAATGTAGATTTGAACGGCCGGGATGAGGAGATTCGAAGGGATATCGTGGAACGTCTCAGCACAGTATCAGTGGACTTCAAAAACCTCGACCTTTTCAGTGACCGCTTGATTCTCAATACCGCGTTTCTCGTGGAGCGTTCCAGGATAGATAATTTCTCGGAGCGTGTAAGCGCGATTATCGAGGAGCACAGCGATCTGAGGACAAACTATTCCGGACCGTGGCCACCATACAACTTCGTCGACATACACATCCTGGGGAAGAGCAGGAAGGGATTCAGATAGGCGAGGATAAATTGAGCGAAGATTCTGATCTCTGCAGGGGTCTTGTAGATCTGATCAGAGAGATGGATTCCAAAATGATCACATCCGGCTATATAAAAGGTAGAATGAGGGGCCCCTGCTTCTCTGTCCTGAGATACAGGATATCAATACGCTCGCTAGACGCCTGCTTCAGATGATTCTAGGAGTGAGAGATGACGAGAAAGTCCAGAATGATGGAGAACAGAAGGATCCAGCATGCAAGGGTAACTGCACATCGCATGCGGCTGATGGAAGAGATAGTGCCCTACCTCAGAGCGAGACGGGAGGAGATGTCATGCAAAGCTGCATCCCACAGGCTCAGGATAAAGAGAGCCTGGAGGGAGAGCCTTGCGAAGTCCACAAACCACATGCTAGATGTGAGGAGAAAACACGCATCCACAATTGCTCTCCACAAAAAGCGGCTTGCAGAGATCCGATGCAGGTGATCTCTTAATGCAGCATTAGGATGCCCCAGATATCTCGCTGCGGTTGAGATGCTGGAATTGAGATCTGATTCTGGCTCTAGTCGGATTTTGATTCGGTAACAGTATCCGCAAAAAGATTCATGGCACAATATCACATATGTGATGAAAATGGTCTGCATCCGATGGCCATTTTCAACCAATTCATCAGGTATGAGATGTCCTGTTTGGAGTGAGCGGCATGTCAGATGGTTATGAAGATCGTCTGGAGAGGATAGAACGCAGGCTGGATGAGATAGAGAAGGCTCTTAAAACCCTCAGGGGCGAGAGCGCAGAGAAAAAGAAACCCGCGGAGGAGCCGTCGATAGTTGGAGGAATCGTGAGCCAGTTCATCCCTGGGCTCGGAGGGATAATAAAAGCCCTTGAGGCATCCTCGCCTGAGTTCAAGAGGCGAATAGCAGAGACTGACGCAGAGGTGCGACACAGGATAGAGGTTGGATGGAGCAGCAAGCCCGTTGTCGATTACGGTATATCGATAAGGCCTCTGAGCAAACCGGGGGCACGAAGACCAGCAAGACCGCCCGAGGTCAGGATACCAGGAGCCCCCAGAAAGGAGCCGATAGTCGATGTGATGGATGACGGGGAGAGCATAACAGTCGTCGCGGAGCTCCCGGGTGTGGAGGAGGATGAGCTCTCTGTAGCGCTCAGGGAGGGAGTTCTGGATATCCGGGCAGGGGAGTTCATGAAGCTTGTGAGGCTCCCACCCGACGCGGGGGACATCTGCGGCAGGAGCTTCAAGAACGGCATACTCCAGGTGAGGATCAACCGTGTGAGGGGCTGAATCAGGAGTGCTCCAGAATGCAGAGGGGAGCCCAAGTAGGGGAGAGCTTTACCGCAGATCCCCCCACTCTGGAGCTGTTTGCTTCCAGTAAACCGCTTGCAATATAGCAAACACATTCTGTGTCAGCCGGGATCCCCGAGATATGATACCTCCACGTCTGGTGGCAGCCCGGGAACAACGTTGTGATGGGCACCTATGAAGAGAAGGCCGGTCTCGCCATCGCGAAGAGTCTCTGCTATTCTTCTTGCGATATACGCGTCCCGTTCCTCGAGGAGGCGATCCTTCTCCATGTTATACGCATCCAGCGCCCTTCTCTGCTCCTCGCCGGTGGTTGATACCATCGCCTTTATGTGCTGGTACTCCCGCAGCAGCAGCTCCGGGCTCTCTGTGGCCTCGATCCTCGCGCCCCTTTCCATGAGCTTCTCGATGATCTGATAGTTTCTGCTGCCCTTTGAGGCTGTCTCCCTGACAATCCTCTCACCCAGCTCACCGCCTGCGGGCAAACCATCCTGGTATATGCGCAATCGTGCAGGATCTACATCCAGGCGATCGATCTCCCTCTCGAGCTCGTCCCAGAACCGCTCGATCCTCCTGCGGTTCTCCTCCCACCTCTCTCTTCCGAGCCTGGAGACCCCTATCCTCTCAAGCCCTGCACCCATGGACCCCATATCCTCGGGAGAGTGAACTATCCTTGCGATTATCAGCTTCCTCATAAGACCAGCTCACAGGGCTTGCCTCTCAGAGTCCCGCTTTCCCCTCATCTCAGAAACGCTGCCAGCCCTGTGCCCTCGCCAGTGTACGCCTCTCCGCTCGGTGGTGATGGACGCCAGCTCTCACTCATGAACTCCGCCATTCCTGGCGTGTGCTCTGTGTAGTTGATCCTGGGCGGCTGCCAGCCTTCCTGTATGAAATCGTATATCGGCTTTATATGCGTGTTCACGCCGAAACCCGGAGATGTCCATGTGGGAAGCAGAAACTCGTAGATCTCAGGCGTGTGGCTGTAATCCGAGAGCGGAGGGAGCCACTCAGCATGAACCGATCGGTACTCTCCCAGAGCCCCGTATCCGGTCCAGGATATGTGGGTCGTGTTCTTCACAGGCAGGCCGATGACGGCAATCTCCTTTGGAGACAGACCTATTCTCACAACATCTGATGCAGACGCTGTCGCTATGATGAGCAGAGAGATGAGCACGAACAGAGCTTTCATGGTAATTACCCAGGCTTTGAAAGAATATAGATTTTGTGAGCATGCAGCAGCGCGTTTCAGATGGATGCACAGTGTGAAGAGCATGCGCCCCTTCATTCCAGAGAGGTTTCATACCAGCCACCAGTAAGCGCGATCGAAGGTATTTTAAAGAAAGAGCGATGATGCTTGGGGGATCTATATGGGCAGGGTAAAGCTTACCGAGACCGTCTTCAGAGACGCACACCAGTCGCTTCTCGCGACCAGGATGAGGACCCGGGATATGTTACCCATTGCTGAGCTTCTCGACCAGGTCGGCTATTTCTCGATGGAGGTCTGGGGCGGTGCCACGTTTGACACATGCATACGTTACCTGAATGAGGATCCCTGGGAGCGTTTGAGAGCTCTGAAGTTGGCGATGCCCAACACGCAGATGCAGATGCTTCTCAGAGGGCAGAACCTTGTGGGATACAGGCACTATGCCGATGATGTGGTGGAAAAGTTCGTCGAGAAGGCAGCCAAAAACGGCGTGGATGTCTTCCGCATATTCGATGCCGTCAACGATATACGAAACATGGAGAAGTCCATCCGGGTCGCTAAGCGGATGGGCGCGCATGTGCAGGGCGCAGTCTGCTACACCATAAGCCCGGTTCACACCATAGAGCAGTTCACGGAGTTCACCGTGCGCCTGGCGGAGATGGACTGCGACTCGATATGCATAAAGGATATGGCGGGTCTCATATCCCCCCACTATGCGAGTGAGCTTGTGAGGTCGATAAAGCGCGAGGTGAACCTGCCCGTCTGCCTGCACACCCACTGCACCGCGGGCCTCGCCCAGATGAGCTACCTTGCAGCTGTGGAGGCAGGCGCAGACATCCTGGACACAGCGATCTCCCCACTCTCGGGAGGCAGCTCGCAGCCATCCACAGAGAGCGTCGTGGCAGCGTTCAGAGAGACCCCATACGATACAGGTCTGGATCTGGAGCTGCTCACGGAGATAAAGCGCTACTTCGACAGGCTCATGGACGTCTACGCCCCGGTCTTCAATCCGATCGCTGCCAAGATAGATACGAATGTGCTCGTGTACCAGGTACCGGGGGGCATGCTCTCCAACCTCGTGGCACAGCTGATCGAGCAGAAGGCCATCGACAGATATGATGAGGTTCTGGCCGAGATTCCAAGGGTGAGAGCAGACCTGGGCTATCCACCGCTTGTCACGCCGACGAGCCAGATAGTCGGGACCCAGGCGGTTCTCAACGTGCTCACCGGAGAGAGATACAAGGTCGTCCCGAAGGAGGTACGCGATTACGTCAAGGGTCTGTACGGGAGACCACCTGCGGAGATAGATCCAAAGATACGCATGAAGATCCTAGAGGACGAGGAGCCGATAACCGTGAGGCCTGCAGACCTCCTGCCTCCAGAGTACGAGGCTGCTGTCAGGGAGGTTGATGCGCTGGGCCTCGCGAAGAAGGAGGAGGACTATCTCACATACGCTCTCTACCCGCAGATAGCCATAAAATTCCTGAAGGGTCAGGCGACCGAGGAGCCGCTGGTCAAGAAGGACACGAAAGCTGCAGTGGCTGTGAAGGGCACCGCGCCCGTCGCATTTAACGTCGAGGTTGACGGGGAGGCGTATATCGTGAAGGTCGCCCCTGTTGGCATGAGCATACAGGAGGCTCAGCCGATGGCTCCCAGAGATGGGGTCACGGTGCCGATGCAGGGAGTGCTGATAAGGTACAAGGTGAAGAGGGGAGACAGGGTCAACAAGGGTGACGTGGTCGCGATACTCGAGGCGATGAAGATGGAGAACCCGGTGTATGCGGACAGGAGCGGTACCGTGAAGGAGATCTACATAGAAACAGGGAAAACGGTCTCTCCAGGCGATGTGCTTATGTCCATAGAGTGATCTGTTGAGATATGAAATGCAGCGCCCTGAATATGCTCAAATCAGTGCCACTCTGGTTCGGTGCTGATCTGAAGCATGTTCGGAGCTGCTCTAAATCACATGGATTTTCGATAGGAGCTGCGATATGAGGAAGGAACAGGTGCTTATAGAGGCTCTGCCGTACATAAGGGAGTTTTACGACTCGATAATGGTGATAAAGATCGGCGGCTCGATAATGACGAACCGCGAGATTCTGGAGAACTTCATACAGGACGTAATACTGCTCAGATACATAGGCATACATCCTGTGGTGGTTCATGGTGGCGGACCTGAGATCTCAGAGACCATGAAGCGGCTCGGAAAGAAGGCCGAGTTCGTCGCTGGTCTGAGGGTAACCGACCGTGAGACGCTTGAGATTGCGAGAATGGTGCTTCTTGGCAACATCAATGCGGAGCTCGTCTCGCTGATAGGCAAGTATGGCGGTAAGGGCATCGGGCTCTCCGGAAAGGATGGGATGCTCATAGTGGCGAGGAAGAAGCCGCCGATGAATGTGAACGGCGAGAACATCGATCTGGGCTACGTCGGAGAGGTCGAGGAGATAAACCCGGAGATACTGATGATCACTGCAGGCAAGGGCTACATCCCTGTGATCTCGCCCATTGCGATCGACAGGGAGGGGAACAGCCTGAACGTCAACGCTGATACCGTGGCGGGGGCTGTGGCCGTCGCCCTGCGTGCAAAGAAGCTAATATCCATCACAGATGTCGAGGGAGTGAGAGAGGATCCGAACGAGCCGGGCAGGGTGATCTCCCAGTTCTCGCCCTCAGAGTTTCAGAGGCTCGTTGATAGGGGTGTCATAAAGGGCGGCATGATCCCGAAGGTCGAGGCGTGTGTCCTGGCTGTTGAGCGCGGCGTCGAGAAAGCACATATAATCGACGGCAGGATTCCTCATGCGATCATACTCGAGCTTCTGACGGACGCAGGCATAGGCACGATGATAAGCAACATCATCTGACCTTCCTGACCCTGAGGATGCGGCCGGAGATCCCCACGACCTCGACCGTTTCCCCCTTTTCGATTCTCTCATCAGCCTCCGCATTCCAGTACTCACCGCGGTATATGACATAACCCCTCGGATCCAGGGTCTCGATCGCCTCTGCGTACTGTCCTGCGGTCTCCTCAAAGGTCGGCCTGCGCCTCGCCTCTGCTATCTTGTAAACCGCGAACGCGAAGAATCCCGCCATGGTCAGAGAGGGGAGCAGGAAGAGCCTGATAACAGAACGCTGGTACTCTCCGGGCAGATACCACTCCGGGAATCCTATGGGCGCGAAGAGGAGCGTGCCCAGCACGATGCATATCAGCCCGGCAACTCCCAGAACGCCCATCGCGTGGGTGTGGAGCTCTGCCAGGATCAGGCCCATGCCGACGATTATCAGAAAGAGGGCGCCGATGTTGACGTCGAACCCCTGGCCTATGAGCCCGAGCGCGATCGCTATGACCCCGAATACCTCTGCTCCGAGGCCCGGATTTGAGATCCCGAAGATGAGAGCGTAGAGGCCGATGAGCAACAGCAGTCCAGCGATTGTTGGGTCAGACAGAAGCATAAGCATCCTGAGCCTCAGGTCTGGCTCAAAGATCACCACTGCAGCCCCCTCTGTCGCAAGGGTTCTGTTCTTCGCAGAGCTGCCATTGATCGATCTGAGGAGGCTGCTGATATCGGGGGAGACATGCTCGATCACCCCGTACTCCAGCGCCTCCTCTGCGTTCAGATTGAGGTTGCTCAGGACGAACTCCCTCGCTGCGGTCCTGTTCCGCCCGTGGACCCTGGCCTTCTCCTCGATGAGCGCCACTATCGCATTCGTGGTCTTTGTATCGTTGACAGGCTCAGTTGCCCCTGTGGGAAGGAGCCTGACCGGCTGGGCAGAGCCTATGATCGTGTTCGGGGCCATGGCTGCTATGTCCGTGCTGATCAGTATCATCGTTCCTGCAGACCACGCCTTTGCTCCCGGAGGGGAGACATATCCAACCACGGGTATCTCTGTTCTCTCCACAGCTGCAATTATCTCCAGGGTCTCGCTCAGGCCGCCTCCGGGTGTATCGAGCATCAGAACCAGTGCATCTGCGTTCGAACTCTCAGCGTAGGTTATTGCCGCCTTCACAAGATCATCGCTCGCCGGAGTTATGGCTCCGTCTATCTGCAGGGATACAACCCCTCCAAGGCAGGGGGATGAGATCATCATCAGCAGTACCACAGCCTTCAGATGCGGCCCCATCTCAGATCACTTTCACGCCCGTCTTTCGCCTGCTCTGCCCGCCTCCTCAACCGCTCTCTGGAGGGCTGCCACCAGACCTGCTGTGCTCCCAACGTCAGCACCTGATGTCACCACTATCAGGTTCCTCTCCCTGGCGATCTCCGCAAGGGTCTGGAGCTCCCTGAGCTTTATGGCGACAGGCGCGTGCTCATACAGCGCGGCAGCCTCGGCCATCGTCTTCGATGCCTGGAGCTCGCCATCCGCCAGAATGATCCTGGAACGCTTCTCCCTCTCGGCCTCTGCCTGCTTCGCTATCGCGCGCATCATCGATTCCGGTAGGCTGACATCTCTCAGCGTGACTGCAGTCACCTTTATGCCCCATGGATCTGTGTGCCTGTCGAGGATCGTCTGGAGCTTGAGGTTCAGCTCCTCTCTCTTTGAGAGGAGATCGTCCAGATCTATCTGGCCCAGAACGTCTCTCAGCGTTGTCTGCGAGAGAAGCGCTGTCGCCACCCTGTAATTCTCCACCTGGATCACGGCCTTTGCCGGGTCCATGACGCGGTAGTATATCACCGCATCAACATCCACGGTCACGTTATCCCTTGTTATCACGACCTGCTTCTGCACATCTATCGTGACGACCCGGAGATCTATGAGCTGCACCCTGTCTATGATTGGTATTATGAAGAACAGACCCGGACCCTTGACGCCACTGTACCTGCCGAGCCTGAAGACGACGACACGCTCATACTCTCTCACAATCTTGATCGACTGGCTCAGAAGTATGAGCAGAATGACTATCACTATCGGAAGCTGGGAGTCAAACAAAGCCACACGAACACCTCATGACGAGTTTAGCTGTTCTTGTATATTAAAAGCTGTGCTGCCTGCACTGCGTGGGAGCAGATACTTCTTCCCGCAGCGAATTCAGCAGCATCCGATCATGCAAACCTTTTTATATACGATACCTCCCCTGAGAGAAGGACATCTGATGAGCGGTCCTTGCGAGCGGTCCATACTGATACCGTCCTCGTACACGATGGAGACGGCAGATCCGCGCCTTCGCACCGCGAAGGTCGGGCTTATCGCAAGGGCTGCGGCGGTCTTCCGCATCGACCGGATCGTCGTGTATCGCGATGACGAGTTCGACGATTCCAGGTTCATAAGCACAGTGCTGCGGTATGCAGAGACTCCGCAGTACCTGCGGAAGCTCCTCTTCCCCAGGATGAGGGAGCTGAGGCATGCGGGAGTTCTGCCGCCGCTGAGAACCGCCCATCATCCAGTTGGCTCCAGAAGCTCAACGCTCAAGGTAGGCGAGATAAGAGTCGGCGTGGTAGTAGAAAGCGTCGGATCTGATGGTGGCGCGTGGGTTGAGGTCGGTCTCGACCGCCCTGTACCCCTCAAATCGGAGAGGAGATTCCAGAAGGGGCAGCGCCTGAACGTCAGGATCTTTTCGCTGAGTCCACTCGCCGCTGAGCCTGTGGACCGGAGTGAGATACCCGGATACTGGGGCTACGAGACGATAGTCGTGGACAGTGCGGAGGATTACCTCCTCTCCAGGGACGAGTTCATCGTGGCCACATCCAGAAGGGGAACTCCGGTGAGCTTTGATCTGCTCAACCAGATAGAGAGATCAAGCTCAAAAGGGCTTGCGGTGGTGTTCGGCTCCCCCGCACGGGGCGTTGATGCGTTTCTGAGCCGCGAGATGCTGGAGAGATGCTGCGTGATCAACACAATTCCGCATCAGGGAACTGAAACGGTTCGTGTCGAGGAGGCCGTCTTCTCGACGCTTGCCCTGCTGAACCTGGTGCGTCTGGAGGAGTAAATGGCAAAGATACACCGACCGAGGCGGGGTTCGCTGGCCTTCAGCCCCAGGAAGAGGGCCAAGAGCGAGGTTCCAAGGATAAGATCCTGGGTCTCAGAAGAGAGGGCCGGAATGGCCGGCTTTGCCGGATACAAAGCTGGCATGACACATGTCATGATGATAGATGACAGGCCCAGAAGTCTCACAGAGGGCATGGAGATCAGTGTGCCTGTAACAGTGGTGGAGGTGCCGCCCATGAGCGTAGCAGCGCTCAGGGTCTACGAGACGTACAACGGCGGCATCAGGCCTGCAGGAGAGCTCTGGGCTGAAAACCTGAGCCAGGATCTGGCAAGAGCGATAACGATCCCGAAGGCAAGAAGGGGCACATCCCTGGAGGAGATCGAGTCCAGGGTGGATGAGCTCTGCGAGATCAGGGTCCTGGCTCACACGAATCCAGGTCTGGTGACGGGCGTACCCAAAAAGGTGCCGGAGATCATGGAGATACCTGTCACAGGGCGATCCGTGGAGGAGCAGCTCAAAGCCGCAGAGGGACTTCTGGGCAGCCAGGTGGCTGTGGGCAGCATCTTCAGCGTTGGCGACTGGATCGATGTAACTGCAGTCACAAAGGGAAAGGGAACCCAGGGTCCGGTGAAGCGCTGGGGAATAATGCTACAGAAGAGAAAGCACTCGCGCACCGGCAAGCTCAGACATGTCGGCAACCTCGGGCCGTGGCACCCGGCGAGGATAAGCTGGAGGGTTCCGCAGCTCGGTCAGACCGGGTATCACCAGAGGACCGAGTTCAACAAGAGGATAATGGCCATAGGCACGAACGGCATGGACATAACCCCCGATGGTGGCTTTGTCGGCTATGGAGTCGTGAGAAACGAGTACATGCTGATAAAGGGAAGCATCCCCGGACCCGTGAAGAGGTTGGTCAGGATGCGCAGGGCGATCAGGCCAGGCGCAGCATTCGCGCCGAAGGCGCCCCAGATACTGTATGTCAGCAGGGAATCAAAGCAGGGTGTCTGATCGGGGATCACGATGAACGCTAAGATTATCGATATTTCAGGAAATCCGGTCGGCGAGATTGTGCTCCCCGGGATCTTTGAGGAGGAGTACAGGCCGGATCTCATAAAGAAGGCGGTGCTTGCAGCCCAGGCCAACAGACTGCAGCCCTATGGGCCGCATTTCTACGCTGGAATGAACACATCAGCGAGGTCGTGGGGGCCGGGTCACGGCGTGTCCAGGGTCCCCAGGATCGTCACAGGTAGAAGAGCAGCTGCTGTGCCCATGGCACGCGGCGGGCGCGCGTCCCATCCTCCGGTGCCATCGAAGGTCCTGAGCGAGAAGATCAACGAGAAGGAGAGGATCAAGGCGATAAGGTCTGCTGTGGCAGCGACAGCAAGATCAGATCTCGTGGCCGCGAGGGGACATGTATTCAGCGGAGAGCTTCCGGTCGTTGTCAGGGCCGAGATCGAGAGCATATCAAAGACCTCAGAGCTGCGGAAGTTCCTGATGGCTGCAGGCCTCTGGGATGACGTTCTGAGGGCGAAGAACGGACGGAAGGTGCGGGCCGGAAAGGGCAAGCTCAGGGGGAGGAGGTTCAGGCAGCCCAGGAGCATCCTGATCGTAACAGCGTCAGATAATGGTATAGGCAGGGCAGCGCGCAACCTCCCGGGGGTCGATTTTGTGACCGCCGATAAGCTGAACGCTGAGCTTCTGGCGCCAGGGACCCACGCTGGCAGGCTCACCGTATGGAGCGAGCCATCTCTCAAAGTTCTGGAGGAGAGGCTATGATAATCAAATGCCCTTACGTCCCTGAGAAGGTCACGGGCATGATCGACAGGGACAACACCATAGAGTTCATTGTGGATCTGAAGGCAACAAAGCCACAGATCAAGAAGGAGATTGAGGATCTCTATGATGTTGAGGTTATCGAGATCAGAACCATGATAACACCCCGGGGCGAGAAGAAGGCTGTTGTAAGGCTCGCTGGTGATAAGACCGCAAATGAGCTTGCCACCAGGCTGGGCCTGCTGTAAGGTGGTTGCGATGGGCAAGAGAATAATATCACAGAACAGGGGCAAGGGAACACCCACATACCGTGCGCCATCACACAGATACAGAGCTGATATAAAGCACATCAAGTTCAGCGGGGATCTTGTTCGCGGTGTTGTGGAGGATATCATGCACGACCCTGCCAGGACGGCTCCTGTAGCGCTCGTGAGGCTTGAGAATGGTGAGAAGCAGTATGTTCTCGCCACAGAGGGCACGTATGTAGGTCAGGAGATCGCCTGCGGGCCTGCTGCCGAGATACAGCCCGGCAACACCCTGCCGCTGGCGAGCATACCTGAGGGCATGCCTATATGCAATATAGAGTCGAAGCCGGGCCATGGCGGACAGTTCGCCAGGGCAAGCGGCGTCTACGGGATACTTGTGGCTCATGACGTGGGTGCGACCGTGGTTCAGCTTCCGAGCGGAGAGATGAAGTGGTTGAATCCGAACTGCATGGCGACCATAGGCGTTGTCGCAGGCGGCGGGAGAACTGAGAAGCCCCTGGTGAAGGCAGGAAAGAGTTTCTACAAGTACAGATCGAAGGCTGCGAAGTGGCCGAAGGTCAGGGGTGTGGCCATGAACGCCGTGGACCATCCCTTCGGCGGCGGCGGGCGCCAGCATCCGGGCAGGCCCAAGACCGTGAGCAGGGGCACACCTCCTGGGCGTAAGGTCGGATCGATAGCGGCTCGCAGGACGGGCAAACGCTAGGAGGAGATAGTTGTGGCGAAGAGAGCAGGATCCAAGCTTCCCAAGAGGAAGGAGGAGTTCACCTACAGGGGCTACAGGGTGTCGGAGCTCGCAAAGATGCGCCTGGAGGAGATCGCAGAGCTTCTGCCATCAAGGCAGCGGAGATCGCTCAGGCGGGGTCTCTCGAAGGAGCACAGGAAGTTCATGGCGAAGCTCAGAGCCAGGGGAACTGCAAAGACGCATCTGAGGGATGCGATAGTGCTCCCTGAGATGGTCGGGAAGGTCGTGGAGATACACAACGGAAAGACCTTCCAGCGCGTGGAGATCATTCCTGAGATGATAGGCCATTACCTTGGAGAGTACGCTCTTACGAGGGCCAGGGTGATTCACGGCGCTGCAGGCGTCGGAGCAACGCGGTCGAGCAAGTTCGTGCCGCTAAAGTGAGGTGTGCTCGTGGGAAGACTGAACTACTCAATTACCCCTGAGGGGCGGTTTGCCAGGGCGATGGGCGTGGAGCTGCCCATCTCTCCGAAGCATGCCAGAGAGATCTGCAGGGCGATAAGGGGAATGAAGGTCGATGCCGCGGAGAGGTACCTCCAGGACGTCGTAGCCCTGAAGAGGGCGGTGCCGTTCCGGCGGTACAACAGGAACGTGCCCCACAGGCGCGGGCTGGTCGGATGGCCGTCCGGCAGGTTTCCGCAGAAGGCAGCGAGGGCTGTGCTCAGGGTGCTTAAGAATGCGGTCGGAAATGCGGAGTACAGGGGTCTCGACAGGGAGAAGCTGATGATTGGCTATGCCAACACAAAGAAGGGAAGAACGTTCCGGGGATGGATGCCAAGGGCCATGGGCAGGGCCACTCCGAAGAACCAGGAGACCGTATCCATAGAGATGATACTGACAGAGGTGAGATAGTTTGGCTGTTGAGAAGAAGTTCGTCCAGGAGGGATTCACCAAGGCGCTCGTGGATGAGTATCTTGCGAAGGAGCTGGACCGGGCTGGATACGGCGGCATGGTCATGAACCGCACCCCGATGGGCACCCAGATCACGGTTTATGCTGAGAAACCCGGCATGGTCATAGGAAAGGGCGGGAAGCTGATACGCAAGATAACCCGAGACCTCGAGAGGAGGTTCAGGCTTGACAACCCGCAGATAGATGTCCAGGACGTCGGTAAGGGCGACCTGAACGCCAGGGTTGTGGCGAACAGGCTCGCAAGCTCGCTGGAGCACGGCTGGTACTTCCGAAAGGCAGGGCAGTCGATGCTGCGCAGGGTGATGGACTCCGGAGCGCTCGGGTGCGAGATAGTGATCAGCGGCAAGCTGACCGGTCCTAGGGCGCGTGTCGAGAAGTTCCTCGCCGGCTACATAAAGCACTCAGGAAAGCCAGCTGAGGAGATAGTCGATACAGGCTATGCTGTTGCTGTGAAGAAGCTCGGCGCGATCGGCTGCCAGGTCAGGATAGTCCCACCAGGCGCTGTTCTGCCCGACGACTTCCAGATAAAGGCACCGCCAGAGGAGCCTGAGGCGAAGGAAACGGTGCCTGTGGCTGCCCCCTCTACAGCTCCTGAGACGCAGGAGAAGGTAGAGGAGAAGAAGAGCGAGCTGGACAGGCTTCTCGATGAGCCGGTCGATGCGCCTTCGGCAACAAAAGAGGTCCAGGAGCTGGCTCCTCAGGAGCCGGAGAGCGGGACCGGGATGAGCGAGGCTGAGACCCATGGCGATATTCAGGATTGATGAGATCAGGAACATGAGCTCGGAGGAGCTCGAGGAGGAGCTCCGGAAGCTTGAGGTGGAGCTTATACGCGAGCGGGGTGCTGTGAGGGCAGGTGGCGCTCCTGAGAAGCCCGGAAGGATCAGAGAGATCCGCCGGACGATCGCAAGGATGAAGACCGTGCAGAGGGAGCGCGTCAGGAAGTGATGATCAGTCCCGAGAACATAGCCAGGCATGAGCTGATAGGTTTGACGGTCGAGGTGATCGATACCCCAAACCGCACCATGGCTGGCATGAGAGGCTTGGTGGTGGATGAGACGAGGAACACCTTCGTTATCGAGACGCAGCGCGGCCTGAGGCGCGTCCCAAAGGCCCACACAAGCTTCATCTTTACGCTGCCTGATGGGCAGAAGGTGAGGATCGCGGGCTCTGTTTTGATCTCACAACCCGAGAACAGAATAAATAAAAGGATGCAAATATTGAGGTGGAAGATATGAGAGATATAGGACTGGACGTGAGCGCGCCCCAGCAGGCCTGCAACGATCCAAAGTGTCCATTCCACGGCAGGCTACCGGTTCGCGGCCAGGTCCTGGAAGGGGTCGTGGTCAGCGATAAGATGGCCCGAACCGTGGTTGTCATGAGGGAGTTCAGAAAGAGGATAGCCAAGTACGAGCGGTACGAGAAACGCAGATCCAAGATCCATGCGCACAACCCACCGTGCCTGGCTGCGAAGGTTGGGGATAGGGTCAGGATAGCTGAGTGCAGACCTCTCAGCAAGACCAAGTCGTTTGTCGTTGTGGAGGTCATGCGATGAGGGGAAACAAGGCCAGGATCCCGAGGGCGATAAACACCGGAACATATCTCGAGTGTGCGGACAACACAGGCGCCAGGACGCTGTTCGTCGTCTCCGTGAAGAAGTACCGAGGGGTCAAGAACAGGCAGCCCTGCGCCGGCATAGGGGACATGGTTGTGGTCTCTGTGAAGAAAGGAACTCCCGAGATGAGGAAGCAGATATTCAACGCTGTTATAATCAGGCAGAAGAAGGAGTTCAGGAGGCCCGATGGCCTCAGGGTCAAGTTCGAGGACAACGCTGCAGTCATAACAGATGACGAGGGCGTTCCGAAGGGATCCGAGATCAAGGGACCTGTGGCCAGGGAAGTGGCAGAGCGGTTCGGTAAGATCGCCTCATCAGCAGCGATGATAGTGTGATGGTTATGATCAGCAAGCAACCACGCAAGCAGCGGAAGGCCAGGTTCAACGCCCCGCTCCACATGAGGCAGAAGTTGATGCACGCGATGCTGAGCCCGGAGCTCAGGAAGGAGCACGGGAAGAGGAGCGCTCAGGTCAAGAAAGGTGATACGGTGAAGGTCCTGCGCGGCGACAACGCGGGCGTCGAGGGCGAGGTTCTGAGTGTGGACCTGAAGAGGTGCGTGATAACAGTCACCGGCGTCAGCAACTTCCGTGCTGACGGAACAGAGGTCCCGCGCCCCATACATCCATCAAATGTTATGATCACAAAGCTTGATCTCGACGACGACGAGCGCGAGAAGATATTCTCCAGGTGATTCAGGTGCACAAGAAGAGAGTCACGATACCCAGAAGCTGGCCCATACCGAGGAAGACCAGCAAGTGGATAGCAACGCCCAGGCCTGGCCCCCACTCAGCTGAGGAAAGCCTGCCTCTGATGGTCGTTGTAAGGGATCTCTTAAAGCTGGCGGACAACGCGCGCGAGGTCAAGAGGATCCTTCACGAGGGCGGGGTGCTGGTGGACGGAACTGTGAGAAGGGATGCGAGGTTCCCTGTGGGGCTCTTCGACGTCATAACGGTGCCTGCCCTGAACAAACAGTACAGAATGGTCAAGAGCACAAAGGGGTATTTTGTGCTCATAGAGATCCAGCCTGATAAGCCGAGAAAGCTGGTCAGGGTAGAGAACAAAACAACCCTGAAGGGTAACAGGACGCAGCTGAACCTCAGCGATGGGTCCAACATAATCGCAGAGGGCGAGTTCAGGACTGGAGATTCGCTTTTGATCTCACTCCCAGAGAGGAGCATCGAGGACGTCATAAAGTTCGAGGTCGGGAACCTGGCTGTGGTGACCGGCGGATCGCATACGGGGAAGACGGGTCGCATCAAATCCGTGCAGATAGTGAGAAGCTCGATGCCGAACAGGGTCACAATATCCGCAGGTGACAGAGACATAGATACGATCGTAGACTATGTGTTCATGATAGGCAGGGACGCTCCCGTTATTGAGCTGGAGGCTGGAAGATGAACCTGGAACCCAGGATAGACAAGGTCGTTGTTCACATAGGTGTGGGCGAGAGCGGCCAGAGGCTTGTCAATGCGGAGACGATTCTCTCCGAGATCACAGGCCAGAACCCAATCAGGTCCAGGGCGAAGAAGACCCTTCCGGCCTTCGGGATAAAGAAGAGAGAACCGATAGGCACGCGTGTGACGCTCAGAGGCAGAGCTGCTGAGGAGTTCCTGGAGACGGCGTTCAAGGTGGTTGGAAACACAATAAAGCGGAGCCAGTTCGATGAGAACGGCAACTTCGCCTTCGGAATCGAGGAGCACACAGACTTTCCGGGAATGAAGTACGATCCTGAGATAGGGATCTTCGGAATGGACGTGGCGGTATCGCTCAGGAGAGCAGGATACCGTGTGGCAGAGAGACGCGTGGCCCGCAGAAAGCTTCCAAACTCGCATAAGGTCAAGAGGGACGAGGCTGTGGAGTTCGTCCAGAAGAGGTTTGGAGTTCGGGTCGTGGAGGCTGCATGAAGAAGAGATTTGGTAGAGGCGCCAACGAATGCAGGCGCTGCGGGAGGAAGCCCGGGCTTGTCAGGAAGTACGGCATATACCTTTGCAGGCAGTGCTTCCGCGAGATAGCCAGGGAGATGGGCTTCGAGAAATACTCGTAGGTGAAGATTATGTTGCTAGATCCGCTCGCTGATGCGATGTCCACAATAAAGAACGCTGAGAGCGTCGGCAAGCCCGAGTGTATTATCAAGCCGGCATCCAAGCTCATAGCCATGACCCTGAAGGTTATGGCAGATCTGGGGTATATCGGCGAGTTCGAGTTCATCGACGACGGTAAGTCGGGCATGTTCAAGGTCAAGCTGCTGGGAAGAATAAACCGCTGTGGTGTCATAAAACCCAGGTTCGCCACCAAGGTCGCAGAGCTGGAGAAGTGGGAGAGGCGTTTCCTTCCCGCCAGGAACTTCGGGGTGCTGATACTGAGCACCAGCCAGGGTGTGATGCCACATACCGACGCCAGGGCGCGTGGCATAGGCGGCCATCTGCTGGCCTATGTGTACTAGGTGATGATCATGGTCAAAGAGGTGGTTCGTCGTTTGGATATCCCGGATGGCGTTGATGTCCAGATATCAGGCCGCGATGTGAAGGTAAAGGGGCCAAAGGGTGAGCTGTCCAGGGAGCTCTGGTATCCAGGCATAGAGATAAGGAGAGAGGACTCAAAGGTACTGATCAGATCGGAGACGACAAAAAAGCAGCATCTGGCCATGGTCGGGACGATAGCTGCACACATCAAGAACATGATCAAGGGTGTTACGGACGGCTTCGAGTACAGGATGAAGGTGGTGTATTCACACTTCCCGATTCAGGTGAAGGTAGCCGATGGGAAGGTTGCCATCAGCAACTTCCTCGGCGAGAGGAAGCCGCGCTTCGCAACAATCGTCGGAGATGTGAATGTCGAGGTTGGCAAGGACGAGATACTGATCAGGGGAATGGACAAAGAGGCAGTGGGCCAGACGATGGCAAACATAGAGCAGGCCACCAGGGTCAGAGGATTTGATGTGAGGATATTCCAGGATGGGATTTACCTGGTGGAGAAGAGGTGAGCAGAGATGGACAGATTGCTCAGGGTGAGAGCCAGGCAGAAGGCGAAGAAGCCGGAGTTCAGACGCCACGACTCCCACAAGAAGGCCAGGCTCGACGAGAGCTGGCGCAGGCCAAGGGGTCTGCACAACAAGCTCAGGCAGCAGGTCAGAGCAAAGGGCCGTCTTGTGAGACCTGGCTTCGGGAGCCCCAGGGCGGTTCGGGGCCTGCACCCCTCAGGATTCAGGGAGGTTCTGGTGAGATGCATAGACGATCTGAAGAAGGCTGAGGGATGCGCTATCAGGATCGCCAGAACCGTCGGAATGCGCAAGAGGGAGAAGATCGAGGCCATGGCCAGGGAGATGAACCTGAAGATACTGAACCCGAAGACGGGAGGCGAGTGAGGTGCCCAACTTCAGCGTTCAGAGAAGGCTGGCAGCAAGCGAGCTCGGTGTCGGAGAGAGCCGGGTTTGGATCAACCCGGACCCGGAGGTGGCCAGTGAGCTGGCTGATGCCATCACAAGAGAAGATATACGTGCTCAGATCGAGGCCGGCAACATAAAGGCAAAGCCCAAGAAGGGCAACAGCCGCGCCAGGTTCAGGTTGAGAGCTGAGAAGAGGGCATACGGCCACAGGAAAGGACCCGGCCGCAGAAGGGGTGCGAAGGGCGCCAGAGCCTCTCCAAAGGAGACCTGGATCAGCAGGATCAGAGCGCTCCGGAGGCGTCTCCGGGAGATTAGGGATAGCGAGAAGATCGACAGACACGCATACAGGCTGCTGTACAGGAAGGCGAAAGGCGGAGAGTACAGGAGCATTGCGCATCTCGATGCATACATCAAGGCGAAAGGCCTCATGAGAGAGTGATGCTATTTGGCTACAGGACCGCGATACAGGGTGCCCTTCAGAAGGCGGAGAGAGGGCAGGACCAACTATCATGTGAGATACAGGCTCATCCTCTCCAGAAAGCCCAGGGTGGTCGTCAGGAAGGGCAATGCAAACATCACAATACAGTTGATCATCGCTGAGCTCAAAGGTGACAGGACGCTGCTCACAGTCAGCTCGAAGGAGCTCAGAAACTACGGGTTCCAACACAGCACAGGCAACGTGCCTGCTGCTTACCTTACGGGATTGCTCTTCGGCAAGAAGATGCTCGCACTCGGGTATGACGAGGGCATACTGGACATAGGGCTGCACTCGAACTCCAGAGGGAGCAGGGTGTATGCCGCCCTTAAGGGAGTTGTCGATGCTGGAGTGAACGTGCCCCACAGCCCGGAGGTCTTCCCTGACGACTCAAGAATCCGTGGAGAGGTCATAAGAGACTACACCGGAGTGGACGTGGTCTCGCAGTTCGAGGCCGCGAGGGAGAGGATACTGGGGTGATATCATGATCAAGGGTTACGAGACAGAAGAGGAATGGATACCGAAGACCAGGCTTGGCAGACTTGTCTATGAGGGACAGGTAACCACGTTCGAGGAGGCGGTCAGGTCAGGTCTTCCCATCAAAGAGCATCAGATTGTAGATCTTCTGCTCCCCGGCCTCGAGGATGAGGTCCTGGACATAACCATGGTGCAGAGGATGACCGACTCCGGGCGAAGGGTGAAGTTCAGAACCACAGTTATAGTCGGGAACAGAGATGGGTACATAGGCATAGGCCACGGCAAGGACGTCCAGGTCGGGGGGGCCATAAAGAAGGGCATAGAGAACGCGAAGCTCAACGTCGTCAGGATCAACAGAGGATGCGGGAGCTGGGAGTGCGGCTGTGGCCAGGCGCACACCGTGCCGTACAAGGTATCTGGAAGCTCTGGCAGCGTCAGGATATACCTCATGCCCGCGCCCAGGGGCCTCGGACTGGCTGCCGGAGATGTGGCCAAGAAGGTCATGGAGATGGCCGGCATAAAGGACGTCTGGACCAGAACAGAGGGTTCGACGAGGACAACCCTGAACTTTGCCAAAGCGACCTACAATGCGCTCCTTAACACCATAACTGTGAGGTCTTGAGGATGTACGCGATAATCAGGCTCAGGGGAGAGGTCAACACGAAGCCTGCGATCAGGGATACCCTGAGCATGCTCCGTCTCCACAGGGTGAACCACTGCGTATTTGTGAGAGAGGATGAGCACTACCGCGGGATGATCCAAGTGGTCAAAGACTACGTCGCCTGGGGAAGGGCAGACGCAGATCTGCTCACCATGATCCTGGAAAGACGCGGCAGGCTCAGCGGAAACAGGCGTCTTACTGACGAGATTGTACGCCAGATCTCTCCATACAAGAGCATACGCGAGCTGGCAGAGGCTGTATGTTCAGGGGCTGCAAGCCTGAAGGACTTCGGCATAAAGCCTGTGTTCAGGCTTCATCCTCCGCGAAAGGGCCACCGCGGGATAAAGAAGACCGTCAAGGAAGGCGGAGAGCTTGGATATCACGAATCGATAGCCGAGCTCATAAAGAAGATGAGGTGATGTCATGGTCAGGGAGCATACGAAGGAGAAGCGCGGTCACAGGACCTACCATGGAAAGCACAAGAACCAGAGAGGTGGAGGCTCCAGAGGCGGGCGTGGCAACGCTGGCACATGCAAGCACCACTGGGTTCGCTCGATAATACGAGGAGAGCCCATGGGCAAGCACGGGTTCGTGCGGCCAAACTCCTTCGACATTGAGACTATCAATGTGGGCGTTCTGAACGATATGGTTGGGCCGGAGGGCAGGATAGAGCTGCACGGTGTGAAGGTCCTGGGAAAGGGAAAGGTCACAAGAAGGCTTACAGTCGCCGCAGCTGCCTTCTCCAGCTCAGCCAGGAGCAAGATCGAGGCAGCTGGCGGTGAAGCCGTGGTATTATGAACCAGCAAAGTTTCTTCTACGCGATAGAGCCGTTCGTCAAGAGGCTTCCTGCCGTGGAGAGGCCTGCTGGCCACGTCCACTTCAAGAGGAAGCTGGGGTGGACGGTCGGAATACTCCTGCTCTACTTCGTGCTCTCCAACATCCCTCTCTTCGGCCTCTCCAAGCACTCAATCGACCTCTTCGGCTACTACAGGGCGTTCTTCGCTGGATCCTTTGGATCGCTGATGCTCCTGGGGATAGGCCCGATAGTCACAGCATCCATCGTCCTTCAGCTCCTCGTCGGCGCTGAGATAATAAAGCTCAATCTGAGGGATCCGAGGGACCAGGCGATATTCCAGGGGACACAGAAGGCCCTCGTGTTTGTGATGATCGTTGTCGAGGCGCTTCCGCAGATCACCGGTGGGTACCTCCTTCCGGACCAGACGCTCGCCACAACGCTTGGCGTCTCATTATCCATAATCTCGCTGATCATACTCCTCCAGGTATGCCTGGGCGGTGTCCTGATACTCTACATGGATGAGGTTGTGTCCAAGTGGGGGATCGGCTCTGGCGTCGGTCTCTTCATAGTTGCGGGCGTGAGCCAGCAGCTCGTCACCGGTTTGTTCAACTGGGCAACTGGAGACGGCGGTCTCCCCATAGGGATAATCCCGAAGTGGATATCGATAATCAGGCTCGGGCTCATAGGGCTGGATGAGATCTTCACATCCGAGGGGCTGAAGTTCATATTCGTCACCGGAGGGCTCCTGGCGCTGATATCCACGGTGGGAATAATACTGCTGGTCGTGTTCGTCGAGAGCACCAGGATTGAGATACCTCTAGCGCACAGCAGGGTGAGGGGCGCGAGAGGGAGGTTTCCAGTTAAGCTTGTATACGCCAGCGTTCTGCCTATGATTCTCGTAAGGGCGCTTCAGGCCAACATCGAGATGGTCGGCGCGCTGCTCACCGCAAAGCTCGGCACGGTGACAACAGCTGAGACAACCGCAGAGGGCGTCAGGATCGTCTACACCGGATACCAGAGCTGGCTGGGGACGTTTCTTTCATCGGCCAAGTTCGATGCTGCCACAGGGGCTCCGATAAGCGCGACATCTCCGCAGCCTGTATCAGGGCTGATGTACTACCTCTCGCCGATACACGGCCCGAGCGACTGGATCCCGAGCATGGTGTCACAATCCACACCAGGACTGGTGGAGCTCGGGATAAACCCGATAGCCGGATGGCAGATCTGGCTGCACCTGCTCACCGACACAGCATTCCTGATAATAGGCGGCATAATATTCGCCATATTCTGGATCGAGACGACCGGGATGGGGGCGAAGAGCATAGCCGCAAAGATTCACGCATCTGGCCTTCAGATACCGGGATACAGGAGAAGCCCGGCCAGCATAGAGCGTCTCATGGAGCGGTACATCCCAAAGGTCACAGTCATCGGCGGCGCGATTATCGGGCTGCTCACCGTGATAGCGAGCCTCCTGGGAACGCTCGGAGGCGCGGGGGGTACCGGCCTGCTGCTCGCGGTCTCGATAATGTACAGGCTGTATGAGCAGATCGCCAGCGAGCAGATCCAGGAGATGTACCCGATGATGCAGAGGATCTTTGGAGAGAGCGCATGAGGTCCAGGATCGTAGAATCGATCGATACGGTTGCGCTCAGCTTGGGCGCGGTGCTCACCATCGGAATAATGGTGAGCCACGAGTTCAGGGTTGCCATAGGAATGGCCATGGAGATAGTCATAGGATGGCTTCCAGAGATACTGCCGTTCCACATGGTGCTCTTTGTGCTCGCTGCAATAACAGGCCTGTACGCAAGCCTCATACAGAAATACACGATGGACTGGGATTTCCTGAGGGAGCAGCAGATGAGGATGCGTGAGTTCCAGGCAGAACTCAGGGCAGCCCAGCTCGCAGGCGATCAGGCCCGTGTTCAGCATCTCCAGAACAAGCAGCTCGAGATGATGGGCGACCAGGGGAAGATGATGAAGATGCAGCTCAAGCCAATGGCGTACATCGGAATCGTCTCTGTGCCGCTCTTCATGTGGGCGTATCTGTACATAGACCAGCACAGCATAACCATGGTCTTCCCGTTCTGGGGAGAGCAGAACATCAAACACATCGTCTGGGGGCCGATACTCTACTGGTTCTACTGGTACTTCATCTGCTCGATCCCGATATCCCAGATAATAAGAAAAGCGCTTGACATCGGCGGTATGGAATGATCATAACAATCAGCGGTCCACCGGGCTCTGGAACGAGCACGCTTGCGAGGGGTCTCTCCGAGGCGCTCGGCCTGAGATGGGTCAACTCAGGTGATCTCTTCAGGAGAATCGCAGCCGAACGTGGCCTCTCGCTGAAGGAGCTCGGGAGGCTTGCAGAGCAGGGGCCCGAGATCGATTACATGATCGATGATGCACAGCGGAGCCTGGCGAAGAACGGCAGCGGGATCTTCGAGGGCAGGCTTGCGGGTCACATGCTTGATGCAGATCTGAAGATCATGCTCAAGACCTCACTGAGCGTGAGGGCAAGCAGGATAGCAAAGAGGGAGAACAAGTCCCTTGAGGAGGCCCTCTCCGAGGCCAGGGCGCGGGAGGAGTGCGAGGCCAGAAGATACAGGATGTACTACAACATAGACCTCAACGATCTGAGCGTATACGATCTCATAATCGACACGGGCAGATGGGATGAGAAGGGCACTCTATCGATAGCACTTGCAGCTGTCAGGGCGCTTAGATGAGATTATGATACCACGATCAGAGACACCCAGAGCCCGGCTCCCTGCAGATCGTGTCAGGGAAAGAGTGGTGAGGCGTGAGGGGTCCACAGACCCATCCTACGGCTGTTTCCCTGAGAAGAGACCGCTCCCGGAGCACCTCAGGCTTGGCGCAATAAATCTCGACAAGCCCTCAGGGCCGACAAGCCACGAGGTCGTCGCGTGGGTCAAGAGGATCCTGGGGATTGAGAAGGCCGGGCACAGCGGCACTCTGGACCCGAGAGTGACTGGTGTGCTCCCTGTGCTAACCGGCGATGCGACGCGGGTTGTGGAGTTTCTGCTCACAGCCGGCAAGGAGTACGTCTGTCTGATGAGGACACATGAGCAGGTTCCCCGGAAGAAGATACTACAGGTTTGTGAGGAGTTCACGGGTGAGATATACCAGAGGCCACCACTGAAGTCGAGCGTCGCCAGAAATCTGCGTACCAGGAAGATATACTACATCGAGGTCCTGGAGATCGAGGGTCAGAGAGTGCTGATGAGGGTGGGATGCGAGGCCGGTACGTACATCAGAAAGCTCTGTTATGACATGGGGCTCGCTCTCGGATGCGGCGCGAACATGGAGGAACTGCGAAGGACAAAGGCGGGGCCGTTCGCGGAGGATGATACTCTCGTCACGCTGCACAATCTCAAAGATGCATACGAGATCTGGCGCGAGAGCGGGGATGAGAGCGCGCTCCGGAGGGCTGTTATGCCGGTCGAGAGGGCCCTCAGGCATCTCCCCGGCCTCGTAATATCAGATAACGCGGTTGATGCGATCTGTCACGGAGCACCCCTGGCAGCTCCGGGTCTCCTGAGCCTGGAAACAGATATAAACAGGGGCGATTTCGTTGTTATATACACCCTCAAGGGCGAGGCGGTTGCTATCGGCAGGGCCAGGCTCTCGAGCGACGAGATGGTGGCTGCAAAGACCGGCATAATCGCATCGACCGAAAGGGTGATAATGGATCCGGGTGTTTACCCGAGACGCTGGAAGCAGTAATGCCGAGGTCGTCTAGTGGTAGGGCGCCAGCCTGGAGTGAACCTCCTGGATAGCTGGTGACTCGAAAGAGTCTCGTGAGTTCGAATCTCACCCTCGGCGCTTTTATACAACATGCGATACTGTCGGATCCTCTTTTGAGCGGTAACCGTTCAGCTTCTCCACTCGTGTGGTTTCCGGTCGCGAGGTTCGAGCTGGGTTCCAGGAACACCGGGCCCCTCCCAAAATATATATAGATGAAGTGCTCATATTGTCTCGGAGTAGCATATGAGGTCGGGGTCACGTTGAAGCTCTATGCCTGTATCCTTATCGCGTTTGCGCTCATCAATGTCGCCTTCGGTGCCATAGGCGATGGTGGTGTTCAGGGTTATTCCGATTTTACACCTCTCGACAGCCCATCAGCGATGAGCGGGCAGGGCTACCCGCAGAGCACGCAGTATCCTGGATCTCAACCACCATCAACAGGCTCGCAGCTGCCAGACCAGCAGCCCTGGAGCAGCCTTGAGAACATCCTCGGCGGATTTTCAGCAGCTCCTGAGATAGAGGGGCCTTATGCAGAGCGTATGACCCCGACGGATCTGAAGCTGCAGGAGCCGAGCGCAGAGAGCTTCCAGCCTGATGGGAGCCTCGACTTCAGCTCAGCCACACCCCCTGCAGGTCTTTCATTTGATCCAAGTGGTGTCTGGCACTGGCCAGGCTCATCGACGTCCGGAAACAGGCTTTACGTGCAGACGTCCTCAGGGCTCAAAACGGTGGGCGGCTGCCGGCTTGGCGGGTATCTGCCACTATGGGCGCAGGTAGCCTCCGCAGGGAACCTGTACACTTATGAATGGTATCCATCAAGCTCGGCCCCAAAGGTCCGGTGGTGGGGCTGGTCGTGGCCGGGGTTCAAGCGCGGCTGGTTCTACGGAGACGCTCCTGGCTGGCACATCGTCAGCTACCACTGCAACGGCTGGTCGAACTACGTCTACATCTATGTCTGGCCGTCATCTGTGATACAGTCGAACACAAACATAGTACAGTCAGTCTCCAACGTCCAGAACTCAAATGTAATCCAGTCTCTCCATTCGGGCTCCGAATCCAGCATCCAGGGCGCACCGACGCCTCCTGATGTGAACACCGAGCAGCTGATCCTGCCCGACTCGAGCAAGATCTATCCAGGATGCTCAGAAGATGGATGTTATGCAGGCCTCAATCCCGTATTTCCCCGAACGGCATCCTGCAGATGTCCGGAGAAGAGATGCGGCTGCAACGAATATTATATACAGGTGTGGCCGAACAAGCTTGTCACAGCAGCCGGTGTTGTTCAGGGCGAGTGGCTCCCGCTGTGGTCGCACATCATGCGTCCCGGAAAATACTGGTCGTATGAATGGGCTCCATGTGGCAGCTTCCCCAGGGGATACTACTGCTCGCCAAGTGTGAAGGGCTTCGGCTACAAGACCACAGGCTGGTTCCCGACATGGTTCTACGGCGAGGAGATCGGATGGCACATACTGGCCTACTGCACAACCGACTGGTCGAACTACATATACATCTACGTATGGCCCGATAGAGGCTCATCCTCTGAATGCCATGAATTCAGCTGCAGATCAGAGCCGTCCAGAACATGCGGCCCCCATGCGTTCGATTGCTGAAATGAATGCTGTGAGTAGGCAGAACGGATCTGCAAGGTTTATCATGTGCTGATATGGCATCGATGGCAGTTCGCTGAACGCAGTGCTGTACTGCCCTCTTGAACATTCATGACATCACGCAATATTTATCTCCCAGCATTCCATACTCTGCTGGGGACTCAGTATGGATCATGTAAAGCACGTAATTCTGCTCGCGATTCTGCTAAATCTCATCGCGGGCTCCTGCCAGGCTTTTGGGGCTGCCGGAACGAAGCAGCCTGACTGGCTGACCCCATGGAGCACGCCGCAGCAGGCCGTCACGACTGTTGAGCCAGATTACCTGAACCCATTTGCTGTGGAGCGACCTGATTGGGACCCGTATGCTCCATTTGATTCTCAGCAGATGGTTATCGAGAGGATGGATCCCATTGCAGAGGGGCTGACCATAAAGGATGAGCTGAGGCTGCCGAACATTCTATATGTTCAGCAGGGCGGCATGCTCACGACCAGGGCATCTGTGATTCTCGGAGACCCGATCATACTCTGGGTGCGCACATCAGTTCCAGGCAATCTCCTGCTTTACGATAACGGCAGGATGGTTTACTCAACAGGTCTCATGATGCCCGGGTGGTACAGGATAACAGGAGCACATGCCGATCTTCTCGTATCCCATCTCTACGTCATGAGGGTGGGCGGGCTTCTCACAAACAACGTCTCGGTGCTGGTCGACCCGGGGAGGTACCCCACGACATACAGCCTGGTCGGGCGGGTGGTTGACCAGAACGGCGCCGGCATCCCCTGGGCGAGGGTCATAATCTCCGGAGGGGAGGGCGGAAGCTTCACCATAAACACTGATATGCTGGGCTACTACGGCATGGATCTGCCATCAGGGTACTATGTGATAACAGCCGTTGCCCCAGGATACACATTCAGCCAGGTATCAGCCAAGGTCTGGCTCGGCACGGTCTCTGCCGCACCCACGATCGTGGGGATTCCAACAGGGCAGCCTGTTCCTGTGTCGTATTCGCCTGTCTCTGCCCCATCAGCACAGACGAGCACAGGGATCCAGGATGCACCTGCTTCGATCCCCGGATACTCGAGAGGGATAGGGCGGGTGGTGTTCTGAATCTGATTTGAATTTCAAAATCATCTCAAAACAGCAATCCGGCGACGAGTGATCTGCAAGCGCATGTGCAGAGTGCATCCGGATGTTTGAGACGCTCGTGGAAGAGATCTGAGAATCAGCATGCACATCTTTGGGGTAAGCTAACAGATGCTGTGCATCTCACCAGAACGAGTCCTTAAAGCCGTACTCCCCTATGAGTGGAACGAATATGACGCCCATGGCCCGCTCGACCCTTATATCATGATTCTTTGTAACGACAAGAAGGTCCTGTGAGTATGAGCCGACGGGGATAACCATTCTTCCGCCTGGCCTGAGCTGCTCCTTCAGCGGCTCAGGTATATCCGGCGCGGATGCTGCGACGCTTATCCTGTCATATGGCGCCTGCTCCCTGTACCCCAGACTCCCATCTCCAGCGATCATGCTAACATTTCTGTAACCCGCCCTCTCGAGATTCCGGCGTGCAATCTCGACCAGCTCTGGGATGCGCTCCACCGAGTAGACGTGGCCAGATGGGCCAACCAGCTCCGCCATCACAGCAGCATGATATCCACAGCCGCCTCCGACCTCGAGGACCTTCATGCCCTCATGCAGATCGAGCAGATCGCACATTATCGCCACCATATGCGGCGCGGATATCGTCTGGCCGTAGCCTATGGGGAGAGGGCGGTCCTCATACGCCATGGGCCTGAGCTCATCAGGAACGAAGAGCTCCCTGGGCACCCTCGACATCGCCTCCACAACCCTTTCGCTCACGTAGTTCCTGAGGCTCTCGATGAGCCTCTCCTTCCTCAAAGCTGCCGCCCCCATACCCTCACGATGTCTCTGGCCTCGGAACTCTCCGGAAATCCCCCGTCACGCCCCTTGATCTTCACTATTCTGTACCTGATACCCTCGACATCCCTGACATCTCCGACCGAGAAAACCTCGTCTCCCTTCGTCATGATCCTGAAAGATCTCGTCCTGCCAGCTCTGTACACGGAGATCTTGACCAAAACATCATCAACGGCCCTCGCCCATACGCATTTCACATCCTTTGCAAGTGCGTAGCTAACCCTTCTTTCCGTCTCGATCGCAGTTACCTCCGCAACGACAACATCGCTCCGCCCATCATCGACCACTATCTCAGAGCCGACCGAGAGCATGTCATTTTGAGGAACACTTACGCGGTACACCCTCGAGCTCGGCCCGGAGCTCACGATAACCTTCAAAGGGGTCATCCTCAAATGATGAGATGTCACCGAGTGCACAGTGCCACACACCTCACACCTCACCAAGAGATCCCTGCCCGCATGCAAAACAGTGTGCTCAGTTGCGGAGTCGCAGGCAGGGCAGATTATGTCACCTTCCATGTTTTTATGTCTAATTACACAATGATACAAAAACATGACCATCGGAAACACTGGCGGCCTTCGGATAAGCAGATTGCATGGTAGAAGCGCTTTGATCTCGAGAAGCCGATAGAGGACGAGGACGTTTATAGATTCGGGTAAGCAGATTGCATGGTAGAAGCGCTTTGATGGCATCGATTACCCTTGTGAATTGTGCCCAAACCCCCCATAGCACGATCTCAGGGCCCGGTGAGCATTGTGATCTGTGATCCAAACGCAGCCACACCCCGAATAATGGAAAACAATTTACATTAAGGGTTCCTTAAACCTCATATGGAACGCAAGCCCAACCGTCTCGCTGGAGAGTCGAGCCCTTACCTCCGTCAGCATGCATGCAACCCTGTGGACTGGTACCCATGGTCGCCTGAGGCCTTCGAGCGTGCGAGGGCTGAGGACAGGCCGATATTTCTGTCGATAGGATACTCCACCTGCCACTGGTGCCACGTGATGGCAAGGGAGTCCTTTGAGGACGAGGAGATCGCTGAGATGCTGAACAGGGCATTTGTATGCGTGAAGGTGGACAGGGAGGAGAGGCCGGACATCGACGCGATCTACATGGAGGCCTGCCAGATCATGACCGGCAGGGGCGGATGGCCTCTGACGATCATAATGTCCCCGGATGGCATTCCCTTTTTTGCAGCCACATATATCCCGAAGGATGGGCGGCTCGGTATGATGGGGCTGAGGGAGCTCATACCGCTGGTGGAGGAGCTCTGGAAGAACCGGAGATCAGAGCTCACAGCTCTGGGATCCAGGGTGCTGAACGCCATGATGGAGTCACATGTGCAATCCCATGTGCAGAATGCGGATGAGAGCACTCTCAGCAGGGCTTACCTCGAGATTTCGGGGATATTCGACTGGGCCAGCGGAGGGTTTGGGAGAGCCCCGAAGTTCCCCCTGGCACAGAATCTGCTGTTCCTGCTCAGGTACTGGCACAGAACAGGGGAGATGAAAGCTCTGGAGATGGTGGAGCTGACGCTCAGGGAGATGCGATGCGGCGGCATATACGACCAGCTCGCATATGGTTTCCACAGATACTCAACTGATTCGAGCTGGGGGGTGCCACACTTCGAGAAGATGCTCTACGACCAGGCGCTTATGTCGTTGGCATATCTGGAGGCATTCCAGGCCACAGGAAAGAGGGATCACGCGATTGTGGCAGATGAGATACTCGGATTCGTCGCTGGGGAGCTGATATCCCCGGAGGGTGCGTTCTGCTCAGCGCTTGACGCCGAGAGCGATGGGATCGAGGGGGGATACTATCTCTGGACAATGGATCAGCTCCAGGATGCTCTTGGTGATGATCTGAATAAGGCGCTAGATGCGTATGTGCTCGAGCCCGCTGGCGGGAGCAATGGGAGGAACGTGCTAAGGATCTCGCTGAAGGGCGAACTGGGTGATTTCAAGCGCTCCATTGAGCCCTTGAGAAGGAGACTTCTGGAGGCGAGGTCTCTGAGAGCAAGACCCTTCAGGGATGAGAAGGTGCTTGCTGACTGGAACGGATTGATGATAGCAGCATTCTCCAGAGGCGCTCAGGTTCTGGGAGATGAGAGATGGCTCCGCATCGCATCCGTTGCAGCGGATTTTGTGATATCGAGCATGCACAGAGGCGGCGTGCTTGTGCATTCCCACAATGGCAGCAGGGTATCGATACTTGATGATTACGCATTCCTCATCTTCGGACTGATTGAGCTTTACCAGGCCGGTTTCGAGAGAAGGTATCTTGACAGAGCTGAGGTTCTGTGTGAGGAGATGATCTCCCACTTCCTCGATCCAGCCGGCGGGTTCTATTACACCATGGAAGATCAGGGAGATCACATCCTGCGGCGGAAGGAGGTTCGAGATGGCGCGATCCCCTCAGGCAATGCGATGGCCACAATGGACCTCCTTCTGCTCGGGAAACTTCTCGGCAGGCCGGATCTGGAGGAGATCGCCTCTGGAAGCTTCAGGAACATCAGAATGGACTCCCTTCCTGCACAGGTCGGACTACTGATCGCTCTCGACCTCGCGCTAGGACCTTCGTATGAGATCGCAATCCTGGGCGATGCGGATGGGACAAAAACCATGCTTCGCGCCCTCTGGTCCGTCTACGTGCCGAGAAAAGTTGTTGTCGCCGGGGATCGACCTCCAGAATGGGCATCAGCCCTGCGCCCCGCGGATGGGAAGGCCACGGCATATGTCTGCAGCGGATACACATGCAGCCTTCCAGCAACAGATATCGGAAGCATGATCGAGCTTCTCGATGTGAGAGGATTCAGGGGTTCTGAGAGCGCATAGGGGTAAGCTCTAAATACCTCAAGACATCTACAGTAAATCCGTTCGGCACCTTGGGTGCCGAGGATCTCCTTATGGAGCGTAGATACTATAAAAAACACCGTAGTGGAGTGGTGATAAGGCCACCTGAGTGCACCCAGACTGTTTTCCAGAGCTGGTGGCCGCCCGTATGAACAAACGTCACACTATTCCGAAAAAGAATATTATGTATACGTTAAATAAAAATGGAACCGTATACATCATCAACGAGAACTACTTCTACAAAACAGAGCCATACTACACGATAGTGCAGAACGAGTTCGAGGGCATCCGGACAGTTCCCAGCAGCAGTGCTGTTCTCGACGCGTACATTGTGCCGATATGCCTGGAGAAGGCGAGAATGGCAGGGATACCTGTATGCGAATGGGTCGTCTCCTACGCATACATAACACTTCCAGCGATAGTCTACGGGCTGAACTACTTCTCCACGCCCTCCGAGCATTTCGTCGTGAAGGACTTCACAAGCGCGAAGAAGGCGATAAAGCACGTGACGAACTACGGCAAGTACCCATTCTGCTATCAGAAGATAAGCGATGAAGCAGAGGTTGCTGTGTACAGCTCCATCTTCGGAAGAACGGTCGACTGCTCTGAGGAGGTGGAGACGCTGGCGGAGAAGATCTACGCCGTCTTCAACATACCACTGGTGAGCCTGGTGCTCGTCAGAGATCTTGGAGGATACCGTTTGTCATCACTTGCACCTGTGATGTACTCTCAGCTCTCAGAGAAAGAGAGGGAACTGATGAAGAGCATACTTGAGAAGAGGGTGAGCGGTTGAGCAGGTTGGGAATATTCGTCAACAGACAGACGCTTAGCAGCTCCGAGCAGCTGACTGCGCTCATAAAGTGCAGGGATGCTGCCGAGAGCATGGGTCACACTGCGGAGTTCATATTCCCGGTGGATATAAACAGGATTCCGAAGCTCGACGCGCTGTTCATCAGGGCGAACACAGATCCGATGAATGCGACGTATGTCGCATCGAGGATCGCGAGCCTCTACGGGATCCCTGTCATAGATGATCCGGCCTCGATCCAGATATGCTCCGACAAGGTCAACATGTACCTGCACCTGATGAAGAAGAACCTGCCCATACCCAGGACGGTCTTCCCGAGCAAGAGGGAGATAGTGCCGGAGTATGCCAGGGCGCTCTTCGAGAGGCTCGGCACGCCTCTGGTGCTGAAGGAGCCATCGACATCGTTCTCAGCACGGGTCGAGAAGGCATCGAACGTCCAGGAGTTCATGCGGATAGCGAAGCGGTTCCTGAGGCTTTCAGACTGGATCGTGGTGCAGGAGTACGTGCCGAGCAGCTTCGACTGGAGGATCGGTGTGCTCAATGGTGAGTTCCTGTACGCATGCAGGTATGTCATTCCTGCCCAGACCTTCAAGATCCAGGCATCTGTGAACGGACATCTCGTCTACTGCGGGGTGGAGAGCGTTCCGCCAGAGGAGGTCCCATCGGAGATCATAGACCTGGGGATTGAGGCTGGAAGGGCCATAGGCAAGGGCCTTTACGGGGTGGATATCAAGGAGAGCAACGGTCGTCTCTACGTTATAGAGGTCAATGACAACCCATCGCTCGATGGCGGCGAGGACATCTGCTACCCGGATGTCTACAGAAGGATAATCTCGTATCTCATAAACGGAGACCAGTATGCGGACACGCTCAGCTACATGCCATCCAGGATGGACAGCTACATGGGGGAGGCGAGGTTCGATCCATCCACCCAGAACGTGCTCGGATCTGAAGAGCCTCTTGCCTACAGGATCGACTTTGAGAGATGAGGGTGATCGAAGTGGATCCTGATGTCTTCAGCGATATCTGCAGCTCATGCGGCGGCATCTGCTGCATCGATGCGAGACCGCCTCTGACAGACAGGAGGGCTGAGATCCTGATCTCAGCGGGTCTGAGCCCGGGCGATATAGAGGAGGTGGGCTACAGGAGGATCAGGGCGAGGGATGACGGCTCATGCGTGCTCTTAGAGAATGGAAGGTGCAGGCTGCATCATCTCAAGCCCGAGACCTGCTCAGCAGGCCCCTTCACGTTTGATGTTGTGGACAGAAGACTGGAGATCTACCTGAAGCGGGAGAGCATATGCCCGCTCGCCGGCTATCTTCTGAGGGACAGGGAGGCATACGAGAGGCAGCTGAAGCTTGCTGTTGAGAAGATACTCGATCTCATCAGGGATATGGGCGGGGACGAGCTTGCAGCCGTGCTCAGAATAGAGGAGCCGGAGACCTTCAAGGTCATGGAGATCGACCTGGATGATAGGCACAGAGCATGAGTACTCCATAAACGACCGGAGCTTCAATCCCCTCCCGATCTCAGATCTGCTCATAAAAAGATTGAACGGCCGGGTCGAGCACGAGATAGATTTCGGAGGTGTGCGTCTCTCCAAGGAGCTCCAGAAGCACGTCCTGGAGCTGGTCCCTCCGCCTGCTGATAGCATAGCTGCGCTTGAGGGTCTGCTCCACGCAGGCGTAAGGAGGCTCTACAGGTGTTTCGGTGAGCACAGATTCCTCGGGCTGGGAATGCATCCCCTTCTCACACTGAACCAGACCAGCTTCTGGGATCATGATGAAGCTGAGTACTACCGTCTCTATGACAGGATCTTCAATATAAGGCAGCATGGTTGGCTCAACATCCAGGCTCTCCAGATAAACATCTCATACAGCGTAAGCGATATGCTGGTGGAGATGTTCAACAGGCTGAGAGCCCTGCTGCCCTATCTGATAGCGGTCTCTGCAGCCTCCCCCTTCGTTGAGGGCAGATGCACAGGATACATGGACAACAGGCTTTTATTCTACATGGAGAACCAGCGTGAGATCCCGGAGATATGCAACGGCGTGATCCCGGAGAGGATCAGGAGCGTCAGGGATTACGTGATGGTAAACAGGGGGATCTACAGGAAACTCCAGCAGATGAACGCGGATCTGCTCTGCAGGGAGTGGGTTAACTCCAGAGGGATAATAGTCCGGTTTAAAAGAAGATGCCTGGAGATCAAAGCAATAGATGAGCAGGAGTGCATAAGATCTGATATGAGTATAACCGCATTTGTAAACGCACTTCTGCGAAGTGATATCACTCTGGAGGAGGATGAGGAGACTCTGAGGGAGATGATGTACCTAGCCATAAGGACCGGCACGTCTGAGATGATGCCTGAGCTCCAGAGGCTTTACAGAGTGGCAGAGAGGTGTGCGTCTCCTGACGAGAGGGCATATCTCCCGCTGATAAGAGAGCGCATCGATAACGGTAGCCTCGCAGAGGTTCTTGTGGGAATGTACAGGCAGACGGGAAGCATGAGAGAGCCCATGGAGCATGCGGAGAGGGCGCTGAGGACTAACATGCCCATGCTCTCCACCGGGTGATGACGAGACAGGGTATTTGCTCAAGTGAGCGTGGTTGAGTTACTGATCGAGTGAAGCCGCCATCATCGGGCACAGTCGTTCATCCAGAAATACTCCCATAGGGCGATTTACCTCAACGTATTGAGCATGTCCGAGACAGGAGAGGGTCTGCACATCAATCTTCGTGCAGCTCCGGTGGGTTGTGTCTGGTGGGTTGTGCGCTCAGATCGCTGAACCCAGCAGGTGAAATCGATTTGTGATCTGCTCACCAGCATTGCTGATTCCTGAAATTCCGTTCAGTGATTCAAGAACATGACCCTCCGGTGAAGGCAGCTCACATCAGAGGTTCCCGCGAGACTGATCTCCCATGCATGCACGCTGCCGCACATGGGATCTCCGGCCTCATCCCGGAGCCTCTCGACGATAAGCTATTTTTATCTTCAGATCATCCTTTGTGGTGTGCATCGAGACGGGATAGAGCTTCCCACGCCGGATGCGAGAAAGTCGATCACGCTGGTGGCGGTCGGCACATCGCTGTATCTCATGTACCTGTACCACGTCGGCTTCTCCGGGATAGCGGAGAGCATGAGATCCGTGGATATCCGCATTTTCTCTCTGGGCTTCGTGCTGGCGCTCCTCGGCGTGCTCTTCGACGGGCTCGCCTGGAGGCGTGTTGCCATCAAGTTCGGCTGCAGTATCTCGATATCTGATGCATTCCTGATGTACCTCTCGTGCATATTCCTGAACAATCTGATACCGTCAGGCAGCTTCTCGGGAGAGACCGCCAGGATATACTTCCTGGAGAAGATCGCGTCTCCTGGAATCGATCGATCCTCGGCGACGGTCGCTGCGACGCGCATAATCACAGCTGTGCCGTTCTTCTTTGGGGTTGTGGTCGGCATGGCATATCTGATCCTGGAGACGAGTGCGCCGGCGTGGGCTATCGCGACATGCTCAGGAATTGCGGTTGTTCTTCTTGGCATCAACGCGATATTCGTGGGCATATGCTTCTCGAGCGGCTGGCTTGAGGGGATAATATCGAGGCTGATAGAGTTTGTGGAAAGGGTCTTCCATCGCAGGGTCGACAGGAGCCTGTGCATGGGCATAGTGCGCAGATTTCATTCGGCGATGAACGGATTCATCGACCACAGAAGAACGATACTGGTGAGCACAGCCTGGGCGTTCGCAGCCTGGCTCTGCATGAACCTGGTCGCGTTTATCACCTTCAGATCAATGGGCATCGAGGTCTCGATGTGGGCGATATTCGCGGTCTACGCTGTGATGATATTCATCCAGATGCTTCCCCTGGTGCTCCCCGGAGGCATCGGGCTTGTCGATATAGTGATGATAACGCTCTTCAGCGCCATAGGGGTCCCCACGAGCTACGCTGTCGCCGCAACAATACTCTCCAGGCTGATACAGCTCTGGTTCCTAACGATAGCTGGAGGGGCTGCGACAGCATACCTGCTGAGGAGAATAGATGAAAACCGGAAGAGCTCAATGAACCAGCTGGCATGAGCTGATGCCCTGAAGCACGGCAAAGGCGCAGAGCAGCTCCCAGGATCGCAAATGATATCTCGGAGCCATTATACTGTTTTATCATGATCGAGGAAACCAGATGGACCGCTGCAAGGATGCCACAGCCCCCGGATATGCCGTATCCCTCTGAGCCCTCGGACTGGGAGGCTCTGTGGTGCGAGCCAGTAGTGGATAAGACCGCATGGGTGAGCCCCGGAGCTGTTCTTATTGGCCGGGTTGTTCTGAAGCGGGGAAGCTCAGTCTGGTATGGATGTGTCCTCAGGGGAGATGAGTCGTTCATCGAGGTGGGGGAGGAGAGCAACATCCAGGACTGCTCGGTGCTGCATGTGGAGCCTGACACGCCCTGCATCATAGGGGATCACGTCACACTCGGACACAGGGTCACTGTGCATGCATCTCAGGTTGAGGACTGGGCGATGGTGGGCATAGGCGCCACCGTTCTCAGCGGATCTGTTGTGGGCAGTGGCGCAATAGTTGCTGCGGGCGCTCTTGTGCTCGAGGGCACGAAGGTGCCGCCTGAGACGCTGTGGGCTGGTGTGCCAGCGAGGGAGATCAGAAAGGTTACGCCGGAGCTCAGGGAGCGGGTGATCTCGACGAACAGGCAGTACGCGAACAGGGCTGCGATGTACCTCCACAGGGAGAAGCTGCTCGCAAAAGGAAGGGGCCAGCAGGGCAGCCACCAGCATTCAGATAACATCCTGCTCTGAGAAGCTCAGAAAACAACTCTGGGCATCTGAGAAAACAAATGAGTGGCGGGATGACCTCCCGCCGTCCTTCTGCTCTACTCCGGTGCACATGTGCTGCATGACATCCAGTCGTCCCTGTACGACTCGGTGCAGTTCAGACCCATGCACTTCGGCACTGTCCACCCTTCTCTCTCCCGCTCTTTTATCTCGACTCCGACGTATGCTCTGGCCGCCAGATCTGCCTCGACCGATCCTGGCCCATCGATCGGGTAGGCCTCCACCCTGGCCCTGTTCGTGAACGTGCCGCTCCTGAGCGCTCTCATGTTGTAATCGATATCGATCCTCTTTCCGGGCCTGAGATCGAGTATCGCCCACTCGATCCTGTTCTCTCGTATCTGGGAGGGCGTGAGCGAGTAGTTGATCAGCTGCATATCTGATGGTATGTAATCGATCACGAACGCGACCATCGTGTAGTTCGCTCTGTTGCTCAGCGAGATCCTGTAACTCACAGTGTCGTTGTGCACTACCGCTGTCTTAGTTGCCGTGAGCTCCGCCGGACAGCACTCGAGCCAGTCGACCTTTATCGAGGAGAAGTTTCTGGCCGTGACCCATTCATCGTCATGCGCTCCTGAGACGATCACCCTGTTGACCAGGTTCGATACCTCTTCTGTTATGTTGAGAGTGAGCGAGATCGTTGTTGTATCGCCTATTCCAAGGTGCAGGAGCGTCCAGTTGGCATACTCTGATGTCAGTTCACCAGGTCTTGCAGATGACCCCACGTACTCCGTGCCAGGCGGGAAGATGTCAAGTATGTATACAGGCCCGAGATTGACGTTGCCGTCGTTCTCAACGATGATCCTGTAATCAGCGTATGTGCTGTTCGCCAGGTCGACGGAGCCCTCCTTTCTCACAGAGATGTGCGGGTAGCTGTATCTGGATACACCTGTTATCGAGACCTTGCGGTTCACCTTGTAATCACCGATGTACTGATCGACGAGATCAATGGTCCTGCCCTCCCTGCCGCTCAGATCCTGGTAGAGGACCCTGAAGTCAGCCTTTCCTGAGAACTCCGCCTCGGTCTCCATCTCGTTCAGGCCCCTCGCGTACGTCTCCTTCTCGAGTGTGTCAAGCGAGGAGAAGCTCTCGCTGATCAGGCTCTTATCCGTCTTTGACCACATCCCCTCGTACCACTTGCCGGTGTAGTTCACACCCATGCCCTGTGAGTACGTGTAGTTCGCAGGCGCGTGGTTGAGGCTGATCTCCTTGTGCATGTAGCTGCTAAGGGTGTCCATGAGCTGGGAGCTCTCGTAGCTGCCAGTGCCAGACTCGTAAGAGCGCTGGGCAGATCCAAGACGTTTATCCACGGCTGCAAAGCCCGTGCCGCTCGCCTCGCTCTCGGAGCGGAGGTGCTCGCCGTACTCATCGACCTTCTGATACAACCTGAAGCTGCCGACGTAGTCCTCCCTGCTCTCGTAAACAGCATTGTCCAAGGCGTTCTTCGTCAGGTTGCTCTCCCTGGCTTTGAGTATTCCAACATGACCCATGCCTGTGAACTCCGTATCGATCATGAGCCTGGAGCCGTTCTCGTCCATCTGGAGGGAGCTATCGCGCTTTATGCTCCTGGCATACGTGTACTCCTCGCTGAATGATGCGTCTGTCGCGTAATTCTTCGCCTTCTGCTTCTCGACCCAGAGAGTCGTGTAGTTCACGTTTCTGTCTCTCGGGAGGGAGAACGATGTCGGATAGTGCGTCGCTGACAGGCTCTTGTTCCAGGTTATCGTGCGGTTCCCGCGCTCGTATCTGACCTGATCTTCTGTCTCGTACGACCCGCTCCCGTGCTCCTTGATCTTGGCGCATGTGGCAGGCGGTCCGAGCTGGACCTCTGCGGCTGTAGTGACCTTTGTGCTCTCTCCATTCTGAGTAAGCCTGTAGACCATCTCAGCCCTGTTCACTATCTTCGGCGGGGTGGTGCAGAGGTTGTTGTAAACGTTGACGTAGCCTGAGCCGCTCACGCTCTGATCCATGCTGAAGCTCATATTGCCCAGCTCCTGGGCAACGCCCACGACTATCACTATCTCGCCAGACTCGCCAGGCCCGAGATCACCCACATACCAGACATTGTTCCCGCTGGTCGGTGCAGGGGTCGCGCTTATGAAATAAACCTCGTTCGGGTAGTGATCAACGATGTAGACGTCGTGCAGCGCACCTCCAGTGTTCTGATACCTTATGGTGTACGTTATCGTGTCTCCCGGCTCGACCACCTTCGGCTCGGCGGTCTTGTTGAAGAGGACCTCGCCGGCGATCACGACCTCAGCCTCCGCCGGGTCAGAGACCACATCACCGTTCGGATCCTGGCCGGCCGCTGTGGCGACGTTCTTTATCGGAGATGTGTCCGTGGGTTTCACAACATACGTCGCTGTGACCTCAGCGGTCTCTCCCGGACCGAGAGTTATCGGATCTGTGTTGATCCTGCCGAGCATATCGTCGTCTACGTAGATGTTGCTGATCGTTGTCTCTCCGCCGTTTGTGATCGTGTATGTGTATGTTATCGTCTGGCCCACAGATGCGACCTCGACAGAGGGTCTTTTATCCAGTGTGAGCCTGCCCTGCGGCGGCATCGGGCAGATCACAGTGACTGTGGCGCAGGATCTGTCGCTAACCTCGATATCGCCGATCATGCCCTTAACCGTGGCGCAGTTCTCGAGCTCCAGGGGCACAGGCGGCACTCCTGGCAGCTTCTTGTACTCCCTGCTGATCACATTCCCGTAGAGATCCCTGACGACGACGAGAGTATCGCCCGTCGGATAGTAAGTGACCGTGAGGTTCGTGTACCCTGGATATGGCCTGTCGTACTCGATGAGGAGGCCCTCCCATGGCTCTCTTGTGATGTAGTTCTCAGAGACTACCCTGCCGTTGACGTACTCTGTGCGCAGGGAGTCGTATTTATGAGGTCTCACAAGGAGAGACCATGCAAGGGCTCCTGAGGAGTTGTAGGCCTCTGTGAGAACATCTCCGGTTGTGGTGCTGGTGTAGTTCATCAGCTTGTACACAGAGCCGTTCAGAGTGACGTTGCTGATGACCAGAGAGGTGTTCGCCTTATCGAACGTGTCCCTGTACTTCCTGACGTAGTTCAGCTTCGCCTCGAGCCTCGTCATGTTTCTGTAGAGGGAATCGATCAGCTCCTGGTCGACGGGAGATGCTGCCATTATGGTGAGCCTCTCCTCTCCTGTCACAGGTGGAGCCAGACCGCGCTTCTGGTTCTGCTCATCCGAGGGCGTGAAGCTCTGGCGCGTGCATACGTCGCTCTCGACCGTCGCGGTCAGGGTGATGACCACAGATTCGCCCGCCTCGAGAGCACCCAGGTTCCACGTGACGACACTGCCGCTGACGCCTGACGGCGCTGGATTCGCGGATTTGTACAGCGTGCCAGGCGGGAGCGTGTCGACCACTGTGGCATCATTTATCGTCGCGCTGCCGGTGTTTTTCACCGTGAGAGTGTATGTTATGGTGTCGCCAGGCTCCACGGTCTCCCTATCAGCAGTCTTCTCGATATCGATTGCGCAGTCCACCCAGGTTATTTCCACGGTCGCGGTCGTCCCTATCGATCCTATGAAATTGCCCTGGGAATCCTTCGGCACTGCGTAAACGCTGAGTGTGGTGCCTGCAGACTGGCCTGGCACCGTCGCGGTCCATTTGCCGTTCGAACCCTTTGTCATCTCCACTTGGGACGAACCGTAGTACAGAGTCATGCTGGCGATGCTGCCGCAGAGATCGCCCTGCAGGTTCTTACAGCTCACTGTTACAACCACAGGCGTATTGCTGCAGGGATCCTGCGGGGAGGCATCTATCGAAAGCCTGGCCTGAGGCTGTACAGTCTGAACGTTACCGAAGTTCAGGTCCGCTACGCTCCTGTCCTCCTCTCCGTCAAAGTTGATCTCATAGCTTCCGGGATCTGCAGGGAGTGTTCTGCTCCATCCTGCCCTCTCCTCCTCTGTTATCGTGTACGTTCCAGCGGGCAGGTTTGTGAAGGAGTAGCTCCCATCTGCGCCGGTAGTGGTCGAGATCGTTGTGGTCCCGTCCGAGAGGTAAATCGTCCAGCCCTCGATTCCAGGCTCTCCTGTCTCCCAATTACCATTCCCGTTCAGATCGTTGAACTTGTATCCGCTGACGTCGAGTTTGCCCTGGCCACCTGTCTTGAGGGTATTGGTGAACGTGACTCTGATCGTCTCGCCTGCATCAAGATCGATTGTGGCAGTGGAGCCTGACGTGGAGGATCCACCATCTGTATCACCATCGATTTCTATGCTGCTCAGGTCCCAGCCATCAGGCACACTCTCGGTTACCGTGTACTCGCCTGGTGCCAGATTACCGCTATCGTAAGGAGCGTCAGAGTCTGTCAGAGAGAATGTCGTGCCTCCACTCCATGATCCTGTGAAATCGAAGCTCTCAGCCGAGCCGCTTGGGTCTGTAACCTTGTCGACTATGATCTTGGTAATACACTCGACCTCTGTTATTGTCGCACTGGACTCTGCGGTACAGCCGTTTGCATCGGTCACCACGACCTTGTAGATACCTGCTCCTGTCGCTGTGTAGCTCGAACCGGTCGCACCGCTTATCTTGCTCCCATCCTTGTACCACTGGTACGAGTACGGCCCTTTACCACCCGTAACGGTTGCTTTGAGCTCGACGCTCTCGACTTTGCAGTTCAGCTCGCCTGATGTCGGTTCAACACTCACACTCGGCGAACCGACACTGGTCACTGTAACTTCATTCGACGTCCCAGTACAGCCGTTTGCATCGGTCACCACGACCTTGTAGATACCTGCTCCTGTCGCTGTGTAGCTCGAACCGGTCGCACCGCTTAT